>CAXTSK010000170.1:0-9288 GCA_964246655.1 uncultured Pyrinomonadaceae bacterium | reverse complement strand
GTCGAAGTGCGGGTCGGAGATGACCTGCGGGCCGAGGTCTTGGCGCCCGAAGCCGGCGAGGTAGTGGCCGACGACGCCGGGCGTCTCGTGCGCGAAGCGATCAAGTACGTCGCAGACCACGCGCCGCAGGGCGCAACGCTCGCGCACGAGACGCCCGGCGTCGTCGGCCACTACCTCGCCGGCTTCGGCCGCCAAGACCTCCGCCCGCAGGTCATCTCCGACCCGCACTTCGACGTGACGAGCGCGCCCGGCCCCGTCTACGCCATCCTCCAGCGCGGCCGCACCTACTTCGAGAACCGCGAAGAGATGCAGCGCGTCCGCGCCGACTTCAAGCTTGAGACGCAGATCGTTATCGATGGCGTCGTCGCCGCCGAAGTCTACTCGCGGGACTCATCACCATGAGGCGAAACGCTTCGGGCATGTCGTGAAGGCTGCGCTCCGTTTCATCACGGCCCCGGGCCGTCCCGCCACAAAGCCTTTGATGTAGCCGGTCGTCCTCACTATCTTATGGCGTCCGCGACCGCTTCCGAGGCCGAGAGGAAATCAAATCAGATGAGCTGGCGTCGTCACTTCGCGCCGAGGGCCCTGGCGCTGCTGCTGTGTGGCGCGGCCTGCCCCGTTCACATGACGGCCAAGCTGCCGCCCGCGCCGGAACTCTTCGCCGCCGGGGTCGTCTCGACCTCCGACGACGAGTTCGGCGGGGCGCTCGCGCCGGATGGGAGCGCCTTCTTCTTCGCGAAGAAGACGCAGGCCACGATCCGCAGCAGCGTCATCGTGCTCTGCGTCTCGTACTACCGCGTCGGCAGGTGGACGACGCCGGAGGTCGCGTCCTTCTCGGGGAGGTACAAGGACTTCAACCCGACCTTCTCGCCGGACGGCTCGAAGCTCTTCTTCGTCTCGAATCGCCCCGTCGGAGACAGGCCGAAGACCGACACGGACATCTGGGTGGTCGAGAAATCAGGAGACGGCTGGGGCGACCCCAAAAACCTCGGCGCGCCCGTTAACGGCGAAGGCTACGAGTACGGCTGCTCCGCCACCTCCGACGGGACGCTCTATTTCAGCTCGGCGCGGGAGGGCGGCAAGGGGGGGCTCGACATCTACCGCTCGCGCATGGTGGACGGAAAGTACGCGGAGCCTGAGAACCTGGGCGACGCGGTCAACGGCACGAACTCCGAGGCCGATCCCTTCGTCGCCCCCGATGGCAGCTATCTCCTGTTCACGTCGAGGGGGCGTGACGACGCGCTCGTCGGCGGCGGCGCGCCTTACCCGCGGAGCGACATCTACGTCAGCTTCAACAGGGACGGAAAGTGGACGCAGGCGAAGAACCTTGGCCCGCGCGTCAACTCCGCCGCAGAGGAGTCGAGCCCTTCGGTGTCGGCCGACGGCCGATACCTCTTCTTCACCAGCGAGCGGGGCTTCGCCACGATCCCCATGCCGAAGCGCCTGAGCTATCGCGAGCTTGAGACGAGACTGCACGGTCCGGCGAACGGCCTCGGCGACATTTACCGCGTGGACGCCGCCGCGGCCGGGATAGTCGAGTCGCGCGCACCTTGAGAACCTGCCGCGCCGCCGCGCGCCCTTTGAAGGAACACGACATGCATCACGCCCACACGAAGGAGACGGGCCTGAAAATCTGCCGGGCGCTGCTGGCGTGCGTCTGCTGTCTCGGCGCGGTCTCGCAGGCGCAGCCGCGGAGGGACGCCCGCCCGCCTTACTCCGTCGGAGGCCGGCTCTCGGAGCCGCGCCTCTTCGCGGAAGGGGTCATCTCGACGAGGGACGACGAGTTCGGCGGCACGTTCACGGCCGACGGCAAGACCTGCTTCTTCAGCCGGAGCGTGCCGCGCTCATACCTCTACACGATACTCGTCTCGCATTTTCGCGGCGGCAGGTGGACGACGCCGGAGGTCGCGCCCTTCTCCGGAAGGTATCGCGACTTCGACCCGGTGCTCTCGCCGGACGGTAATAAAATCTACTTCGCCTCAGACCGCCCCGTCGGCGACAAGCCGAAGACCGATTACGACATCTGGGTGGTCGAGCGTGACGGGGGCGGCTGGGGCGAGCCCCGAAACCTCGGCCCGCCCGTGAACACCGAATACAACGAGCACTTCGCGTCCGCCACCTCCGGCGGGACGATCTACTTCAGCTCAGACCGCCCCGGCGCGCTCGGAGGCGAGGGCGACTCGGATGTCTACCGCGCGCGTCCCGTCGGCGGAAAATACTCCGAGGCCGAGCACCTCGAAGAGGCCGTCAACTCGCAGTCCTTCGAGTTAGACTGCATCATCGCCCCGGACGAGAGCTTCCTTCTGGTCGGCGCGGTGGGCAGGCGCGAAGGGCTGGGGAACTACGACATCTACGTCAGCCGCAGAGAGGGCGGCGCGTGGACGCCGTACAAAAATCTCGGGCCGCAAGTCAACTCTCTCGCACGCGACTACAGCCCGCGCCTGTCGCCGGACGGCAAGTACCTCTTCTTCACGAGCGAGCGCGACTTCGCGACCCCCTCGCTGGAGAGGCGGCTGACCTACCCCGAACTGGTCAGGAATCTTCACGGCACGTTGAACGGCTCCGGCAACATCTACCAGATCGAGCTGAGCACAATCGGGCTCGCCCCGTAACGCGTCGCCCGGCACTTTCCGTTAGAAGTGTTCGTCGCCGGCTGCGGTCGTCGGCGTGATGACGGCGAGGGCGCGGCGGTCGAAGGCGCTGGTCTGCCAGTTGTCGGCGCGGGCGTGTTCGGGGAGCCAGGGCGGGAGCGGGATGAGCAGGTGGCAGGAGAGGCCGTTGGCGTAGGGCTCGTATAAACGTCGCAGAGAGCGCAGGCGGTCGTCGGCGTCCGCCCCCGCGCGCAAGGTGAGACCCCAGCCCTTCAGCGCAGAGCGTAGCGCGGCCAACTCCTCGTCGGTCATACGCTCGCGCTCGAAGGAGACGGGGCGGGTGCCGAAGATTTGTGAGATGTCCACGAGCGCGTGGCGCGCCATCGCGAAGGTGAGCCGCGCCTGCCACTCGTGCGCGCCGTCCACGCCCACCATCACGAGCGCGCACGTGTCAAGCACGCAGACGAGCGAGGCGAGCCACGACTGGTTGTCGTGCTGCGAGCGGTAGTAACAGAGCACCGGGTAGGAGAGATGACTCTCCATCAAGTCCGCGGCCCAGTGCTCCCAGTCCTTGAGCAGCTCACCGACGCCTTCGAGGTGGCCGGCTTCGACGTGTCGGCGCAGAAGCTCCGCGGCCGTCGGCGGCGTGCCCGCGCGCGCGTCGAGCATCGAGATGCTGACCTCGCGCCGCGAGAAGGACTGGTAGAGCACGGGCAGGTAGCCGATGACGGCCGCGAGGAAGCCGAAGCCCGTCCCCGCCTCGACCACCGCGAGGAAGCGCCCCATGGTGTCGAGCGGGTACACGTCGCCGAAGCCGAGCGTGAAGACGATGACGCCGCTCATGTAGACGTAAGTCCAGACGCCGTGCGCCCCGTCCTCCGGCACGTGGAGCAGCGTCCCCAAACCCCACTGCACGAGCCCGAAGGCGATGAGCAATCCGACGGCCCACACGAGCAGCAGCAAAATCAACGAGAGCGGCCCGTAGAACGCGAGGTAGCGGTCGCGCTTCTTCCCCGGCGGCACCCTCCGCGCGAGCCCCGCCACCGGCGCCCACGTCCCCACGTAGAAGAGCCGCGTCAGACGCAGCCGCCGCGTGACGCGCCGCGGCAGCACGATAGTCTCGAACGTGTCCCACAGGATGACGACGATCACAAGGACGCCGACGATCACGGCTAGGGGCTGCATCATCTTTAAAGAGTGATAAGTGATGAGTGATGAGTGATAAGAAGGAAGCACGGGCCTTGTCTTCTCTTATCACTCATCACTCATCACTTATCACTTATCACCTCCTCCTTCACTTCCTCCTCCATGTGGAAGGTGGCGCGGCGCTTCCAGCGCCGGTACAGGTCGAGCGAGAAGGCGAGCCAGAGGCCGCTGAAGAGGTACGCGCCGAGCGTGTCGCTCGGCCAGTGCGCGCCGAGGTAGACGCGCGAGAGGCCGACGAGCAGCACCGGCAGCGCGGTCAGCGCGCACGCCGCCCTCCGCACGTTCGAGCCCTTCGGCAGCAGCGCGTAGGCGACGAAGAAGAGGAAGCCGAAGAAGCAGACGTAGAAGGTGACGTGCCCCGACGGGAAACTCTCGTTGGCCCACTCGCCGCTCACGCGGACCTGCTCCAACGTCGGCCGCGGCCGCGCGACGACGTACTTGACCAAGCGGTTGAGCGTCGAGCCGCCGGCCGCGCTCAGCAGCAGCCCGAAGGCTTCGGAGCGGCGCCTGAACGCGAAGAAGACAAGCATCCCTGCGACGACGACGGCCCATGACGTGACGCCGTTGCCCGCGAGCGAGACGACTTGCATCAACGTCAACATGCCCGGTACGGGGATCGACTGCACGGCGTTCGCCACGCGCACGTCCCAAGCGAAGTACGCGTTGGCCTTCGCCAGCACGGCCAGCACGGCGAAGGCCGCGAGCCCCACGGCGTAAGCATACTCTGCGCGCCGCAGCCGCCGCGTCTCGCGCCGCCTTTGCGGCGACGCCTGCGCCTCCTCAACCTTGGAATCCTCCGGCCCTTGCTTCGAGACTTCCTCGCTCATTCGGTTATAATCCTCTGTGACTACTCCCGAAAACATAGACGAGACCGGGGCGCGCGGCAAGCCGCGGGCTCCGTAGAACCAAGGGGGTTTTAAGCTTTGCTGAGAGTCGAGTACAGAGACGGGCTCTACCTGCCCGACCTCGACCTGTGGTTCGACGCCGACGGCCCGCGGGAGCGCTGCGTCATCTCGCACGCACACTCCGACCACATCGCCGAGCACCGCGCCATCGTCGCCACGCCCGAGACGGCGCGCCTCTTCCGGCACCGCCGCGGCGAGGCGGAGGTCGAGGCGCTGCGTTACGGAGAGCGGCGCGACTACGGACGTTACGCGTTGACGATGTACCCGGCCGGCCACTGCCTCGGCTCGGCGCAGATACTCGTCGAGGCCGACGGCGAGCGGCTCGTCTACACGGGCGACCTCAAGCTGCGGCCGAACGTCGCGGCCGAGCAGGCGGTCGTCGTGCCCTGTGACACGCTCGTCATGGAATCGACCTTCGGCGACCCGCAGTACCGCTTCCCGCCCGACGTGGCGACCTACGACAGGTTATATGCCGCCTGCGACCGCGCGCTGTCGGGCGACGCCGTGCCCGTCGTCCTGGCTTACGCGCTCGGGAAGAGTCAGGAGGCTTTGGAACTTCTGCTCAGGCGCGGCTACCGCGTCAGCCTGCACGGCTCGGTCTACAACGTCTCGGAGATTTACCGCGAGTGCGGCGTGAAGTTCTCGGGCGAGTATGAAAGATATGAACGCGGGAACGTCGAGGGGCGCGTGCTCATCACCCCGCCGGGCTGCCGCCGCCAGCCGATGATCCTCAACATCCCGCGCCGCTACCTCATCATGCTCACCGGCTGGGCCATGAGCAAGAGCGCGCCCTACATGTACAAGGACGTAGACCTCGTGCTGCCGCTCTCCGACCACGCAGACTACGACGACCTCGTCCGCCTCGCCCGCGAGTCCGGCGCGCAGCGAATCATCACCATGCACGGCGCCAAAAAGTTCGCCGGCCTCCTCAGAGAACTCGGCCTCAACGCCGAACACCTCGCGCAACATCCGTCCCAACAGAAGTCTGCCAAGGGCTCGACGAAGAGAGCAGCGGCCGGAGTCGAGCGGAAGTTGTTCGAGTAAAGGAAAGTTCAAAGTCACAAGTTCAAGGTTCAAAGTTGAATGGTCGTGTCTTCACCTTTGAACCTTGAACTTGCGACTTTGAACTTAAGAGTTGAACTTCTCCTCGCAGATCAACTCGACGGCGCGCTCGATGTTCTGGTCGATGCCCATGAGGCATTTGATGATTCTGGAGGGGAGGCGGAGGGTGACGACCTGGTATTCTTCGGTCGTTGTCTTCGGGTCTGTGAGCGCGCGGTCGAGGGCCGCCATGATGTCGTGGTAGTCGGCTGGCTTCGAGAGGTATTGCTGGACGCCGAGGCGCTCGCACTGTTGGCGGGTCTCGTCGCTCGTCTCGCCGGTGACGACGACGACGGGGACGTTGGCGTTGAGATTGCGAATCGTCTTGAGCGTCTGGACGCCGTGCATCTCGGGGAGCGTCATGTCTAAGAGGACGGCGTCGGCGCCGTTGTCCTCGAAGAGTGCGACGCCCTCCTCGCCCGTGTAAGCCTTCGAGACTTCGTAGCCCTCCTTGCCGAGCGCGCTCTCGTACAGAGCCGCGAGGTCTTCCTGATCCTCGATCACCAGCACGCGCTTCCCGCCCATAAGGTCACACTTCCCCTTGCAAAGTTCGGCGCGTGGCACTATAGAATTGCGCCCACGCGCGAAGCAACAACCACAGTTTCGACAAGATGTCAGGCCGTCGCCGGATTATAGCAGAAGAGAGACATGACCCAGCCCGTCGCCACAGTCCTCGTCCTCCTCCTCATCGCGCTCGTGCTCTTCGCGACCGAGAAGATACCGATTGATATCGTCACCATCCTCCTCGTCATCGGCCTCGTGCTGACGGGGACGCTCAACGTCTCGGAGGCGTTCGCGGGCTTCGGCAACGACATCGTCATTACCATCGCCGGGCTGTTCGTCCTGACCGGAGGGTTGGTGAAGACGGGCGTCGTCGATCTCGTCGGCCGCCGCCTGCACCGCATCGCGGGCGGGAACGAGTTCAAGCTCACCACCCTCATCATGTTTACGGCCGCCGCCTGCGCGTCGGTGATGAAGAACACGACGACGACGGCGATGTTCGTCCCCGTCGTCCTCGGCATCGCGCAGCGCGCCAAAGTCCAGCCGTCGAAACTTTTGATGCCGCTCGCCTTCGGCGCCATCCTCGGCGGCACCTGCACGCTCATCGGCACCTCGACGAACCTCGCCGTCTCCGGCGCGCTCGCCAAGCTCGGGCAGAACGAAGAACTGCTGCAACGTTTCAACATCGGTCCGCAGCCGCTCGCCCCCTTCACGATGTTCGAGCTGACGCCGGTCGGCATCGCCATCGTCGTCGTCGGCATGCTCTACATGCTTCTGCTCGGCTTGAGGCTCCTGCCCGCGCGCGGCGCGGCCGACTCGCTGGTCGAGCAGTACGGGATGCGGCAGTACATCTCGGAGGTCGTCGTCGTCAAAGGCTCGCCGCTCGCGGGGAAGACTTTGGAGGAGGGGAACCTGTCGGAGATGCTCGACCTCACCGTCATCGGCATCATCCGCGGCACGCAGGGGCGCCTGCCGCCGCGCGGCGAGGAGGTCTTGCAGGAGGGCGACCTGCTGCTCGTGCAGGGGCGGATGGACGACATCCTGCGCGTCAAGGACGAGGCCGGCATCGAGATACGACCCGACTTCGAGCTGCAACCTCACGACCTCGAAGCGGGCGACGTGGAGCTGTTCGAGGTAATGATCTTGCGCGGCTCTGAGATGAACGGGCGGACGTTGCGCAGCCTCAACTTCCGCGACCGCTACGACATGACCGTGCTCGCCATCAACCGCCACGGGATGGCACTCCTGACCAAAATCTCGACCGTCACGCTCCGCTTCGGCGACGTGCTGCTCGTGCAGGGGACGAAAGACGGCGTCGAGCGCCTGACTTCGGACGGCCACGTCCTCCTGCTCGAAGAGGCTTTGAAGGGCGAGCGCGAGCGCGCGGGCAAGCGCTGGTGGGCGGTCGCGGCCTTCGTCGTCTTCCTCTCGTTCTCCGTGCTCCACCTGCCGCAGGTGCCGCTCGCCGTCGCCGTGCTCTTCGGCGTGTTAATACTTTTAGCTTCGCGCGCTGTGCTGCTGCACGAGGTCTACGAACTCATCGACTGGCGCCTCATCGTCCTCATCGCCGGGATGATCAGTTTCGGCACGGCGATGGAGAAGACGAAGGCCGACCAGTACCTCGCCGACATGATCGTCAACAGCTTCCAGTCCTACGGCGGACTGGCCGTCCTCGCAGGCTTCTTCGCGCTCACCGTAGCGCTCACACAGCCGATGTCGAACCAGGCGGCCGCGCTCGTCGTCCTCCCCATCGCGGTCAAGACGGCGCTCGCGCTGGACCTTAACCCGCGCGCCTTCGCCGTCGCCGTCACCTACGCCGCCTCCTGCTCGTTCCTCACGCCGCTTGAGCCGGCCTGCGTCCTCATCTACACGCCCGGCCGCTACCGCTTCCTCGACTTCGTCAAAGTCGGCTCGATTTTGACGATAGCCGTCTTCGCCATCGTCATGCTCCTCGTCCCATACTTCTGGCCGTTGAAGTGATCAGTGAGCAGTATTGCAATCTCGCGACCGTCCGATTGTATTTGACGGCTCACGGCTTACGGCTCACTGCTCACCTTCTTGCAGCCTTGCATCTGAGGGCGTGGATTCATATAATTCGCGGGCTTTGAAAAGCGGGCCAGGGTGAAGGGAATTAGCGGCCTCGCAAAGTTTTAAGGCACTCCTTTAAACCGACACAGACGAAGATGGCAACAATCACCAACTGGAGAGAGCGGCGACGTGTCGCCAATGCAGGGCGCACGACTCCCCTTCGCACAATCGCTTCCGGGCTGGCTCAGATTGCGCGCGCGGCCTTCGCGGAGCCCTACCAACTCTCCGTCGAGCGCCACGCCGTCGGACTCAAGCGCCTGCCGCGCGAGATGGACGGGTTGAGAATCGTCCAACTCTCGGACATTCACCACAGCCCCTTCACAGGGCGCGAGCAGGTCTTGCGCGCCGTCGAGGTCGCCAACAGCCTACAGCCCGACATCATCGCCCTGACCGGCGACTACATCTCGCACGAGCGCGAGTACGTCCAGCCCTGCGCCGAGATGCTCGGAAAACTGAAGGCGCGCCGCGGCGTCTACGCCTGCCTCGGCAACCACGACAACTGGGTTGACGCAGACCTCGTCACAGACCTCTTCACGCTCGCAGGCATCCGCGTGCTCAACAACGAAGGCTTCCGCTTCGAAGACCGCGGCGCCTCCTTCTGGCTCGCGGGCGTGCAGGACACGATGGTCGGTTTGGAAGACCTGCCGCTCGCGCTCGCGGGCTCCTCCGCCGACGAGATGAAGCTGCTGCTGGCGCACAACCCCGTCATTCTGCGCCGCGCCGCGCGCGCGGGCGTTGACCTCGTGCTCTCCGGCCACACGCACGGCGGCCAGGTCACCTGGCGCTCGGAGCGCTCGGCCTCGGGCCGCGTCCGCCGCCGCATCCTGCGCGGCCTCGGCCGCCGCGGCGAGACACAGATTTATGTCACGCGCGGCCTCGGCACGGTCGTCCTGCCC
>CAXTSK010000169.1:0-9312 GCA_964246655.1 uncultured Pyrinomonadaceae bacterium | reverse complement strand
CCCTGCACCTGATACCAGCCCGCGGGCAAGGTCGTGTCGTTGCGGAAGTCGTCCTGCCTTGGCGTCGAGCCCAGCCACGAGGAGGCGAGGTGCCAGCTCACCCAGTTCGGCCGCCCCTTGTCCCGGTGGTACGAGACGGCGTACTGCGGCTTGTCGAGCAGGTAGTTCGTCGGCTGGTTCACGTCCACGACGGCGTTCGAGGGATTGCCCATCGTCAGGTGCACGCTCGTCGGCGGCGGCGCGCTGTAAGAGTTGACGGTGACGTTGTCGATGTTGATGCGGTTGGCGCCGCCGCCCGTCTTGCGAATCGAGAGCCGCACCGGCACGGCCGAGTTGACGGTGAAGGACGCGGTCGTCAAAGTCGTCGTCGAAGTGTTGACGGTCGAGCCGACCTTCGAGTAGGTCGAGCCGCCGTTGGTCGAGACCCAAAGCTCCCACGTCGAAGCGCCGTCGGTGCCGAAGACGGCGTGCTGGAGGGTGACGGTGCCGGCCGAGGCGAAGTCGAACTGCGTGTTGAGTTGCCCCGTGTTGCGGACGCGCGCGGACTGCGCGCCGGTCTTGCGGTCGGTCGAGAGGTTGCCGATGAGCGCGTCGTCCATGTACCACCAGCCGGTGGAGAGGAAGACCGCAGCGGCGGCGTACGAGGTCTTGGTGCCGCTCTCGAAGCCTTCGGTGGAGGTCTGACGGCGCGCGCGCGAGGCGGGCGCGAGGGGCAGCAGCGCGGCGACGAGCAGGAGCGCCGCCGCGCACACGAGCACGGCACGCCTGTGAACTGTTCTCATCAAGGATTCTCCTCTGTTGTGATTCGGGCAGAAGGCGACCGCGCGCACGCGGGCACGCGCGCACAGCCGGCGGAGAGGTGAGATTCAGAACCGGGGCAAGAAGAACTTAAGACTGTTACAACGAGAGCGGCCTAAAAAGGGCAAGCCGCCCGCATGACACCGACGCCGGGGGAGGCACAGTGTAGCCCGCCCCGCAATCTTCAGCAAGATTTTTTCAATCATAGCTCTTTGTAATTGAATGCGGCCGAGCACAGGAGTAAGCTGCCGCGCAGGCTTGACGGTCGGCCTCCGGCAGCGTGGGCCTAGCCTGCCCATAGGCGCGACCGCCGAAGCCTGCCCCTTACCTTCACCGCGCGACCAACGTCGCCACCAACCACACATCAAGGAGGAGCTATGAACCGATTTCGCAGGACAGTGAGACGAGTTGTTTTCGCCGCGTCTCTGGCGCTGATCCTGACGGTTGTTTCGATCCCGTCGCACAGGGTCAGTTCTTCAACGGCGTACTACTCGTACCTAATCACCTACTACAGCGACGCAACTTACACGCAAGAGGTCGGCAGTCGCTACGTGGACTGTAACGGCCACAGCGTGTATCTTGACGGGCACAGCTCGCCGTACCAGCAGTCGGAGATCGTAGACGTTTGTTGCAGGGACCCCGGCGGTAACGGCTGGGTGCCCTGTTAAATCTTACGGCCCCGCCGTCCTCCGCGAGGCGGCGGCTTCCCGAGTGTGCAAGGCCGGAGAGGGTACAGCCTCTCCGGCCTTCTTATAGCAATCTGCGGTTGAGTGAGGGGGAGCAGGTCGCATCAAATTGCAAACCGCTATGAACACAGAGACACGGCTTTGAAGACTTATAACTTCAAAGCCGTGTCTCTTATTGAACTGCGCCGGGCTGTCTACAATCGGCGCTCCAAGAGATCAACCGGCGGTCGCTTGTCCTTGTGAACCGTAGCCTTCGGGGTGCGCCTCGTGCCACTCCCAGGCGGTGCGGACGATTGATTCAAGCTCCGGGTACCGCGTCTTCCAGCCCAGCACCTCGCGCGCCTTCGTCGCGTCGGCCACGAGCCGCGCCGGGTCGCCGGGTCGCGCCGGCTCGACTCTCACTTCAATCTCTCCCCCCGTCACGCGCCGCGCCGTCTCGATGACATCCATCACGGAGTAGCCGTGCCCGTTGCCCAGATTGATGAACTCCGACTGACCGCCCCGCCGCAGATGTTCGAGCGCGAGCGTGTGCGCCGTGCACAAGTCCGTGACGTGTATGTAGTCGCGCACGCACGTCCCGTCCGGCGTCGGGTAGCTGTCGCCGAAGACCGAGACGAAGGAGCGCCGGCCCGCGGCGGCCGCGAGCACGTTCGGGATGAGGTGCGTCTCCGGGTCGTGATGCTCGCCCTTACTTTTGGTCGCGCCCGCCGCGTTGAAGTAGCGCAGCGCGACGAAGCGCAGGCCGTAGGCATGGTCGTAGGCCGAGAGAATCTTCTCCATGAAGAGCTTCGACCAGCCGTAAGGGTTGACCGGCGACTGCGGGTGCGACTCGTCGATGGGCACGCGCACGGGCTCGCCGTACGTGGCGCAGGTCGAGGAGAAGACGAAGCGCTTCACGCCCGCCGTCATCAACCCGTCGAGCAGTCCCAACCCTTGGGCGACGTTGTTCTCGAAGTAGAGCTTCGGCTCCGTGACGGACTCCCCGACGTACGCGAGCGCGGCGAAGTGCACGCACGCGTCAACCTCGTGCTCGCGGCAGATGCGCTCGACGAGCCGGCGGTCGCCGACCTGCCCGTCGTAGTAAGGCACCGACTCGTCCAGAGCCTCGGCATGCCCGCGCGACACGTCGTCGAGCACGACGACCGCTTCGCCCGCCTCCACCAACTGCTCCACCATCACGCTGCCGATGTACCCGGCGCCGCCCGTCACAAGTGTCGCCATCTTCCCTCAGTCCTTTGCTGGGTGCTGGTGTTGGGTGTTGGTTTTGACCAGCACCCAACACCTAACACCCTAACCCTCCTGTTAATTATCTTTCAGTGCATCTTGAACGGGCCGCCGTGCGGCTCGGGCTCAAGCTCGGGGCGCGCGGAGTCCTGGACAACCTCGTGCATCTCAAGCACGTTGGCGCCCGAGAACGCCTCGCGCGGGAGCGTGCCCGACTGCGCGTGGCCGCGCACGAACTCGTCGGAGCGCACCCAGTTGAGGAAGTCCTGCCGGCTCCGCCAGACGGTGAAGACGACGTAGGGGTCGCCCTCGTTGACGGGGCGCAGCACGAGGTTCGAGACGAAGCCGGGCATCTTGTCCACCAGCCCCGCTCGCTCGCGGAAGCGCGCCTCGAAGGCTTCGCCGTACTCGGGCTTGACGTAGATGCGGTTGGCGACAGTTATCATGGCCGTCCTTTACTTGGCGAAGAGTAGCGAGCGGTCGGCGAAGGCTTTGAACTCCAAAGCGTTCCCGCTCGGGTCGAGGAAGAACATCGTTGACTGCTCGCCCGGCTCACCCTTGAAGCGCACGTAGGGCTCAATGACGAATCGGACGCCCGCGCCGCGCACGCGCTCGGCCAGTTCCTCGAACTGCGCGGGCGAGAGGATGACGCCGAAGTGCGGGACGGGCACGTCGTGATTATCGACGGGGTTCGAAGTCTCGACGCCCCCGCCGCCGGGCTTCAGGTGCGCCACGATCTGGTGGCCGAAGAGGTCGAAGTCGATCCAGTGTTCGGAGCTGCGCCCCTCGGGGCAGCCCAGCACGCCGCCGTAGAAGCCGCGCGCCGCGGCAAGGTCGTGCACGGGGAACGCGAGGTGAAAGAGCGCGTCAGTCTCAGCCATCTTCAATCTCCTCCCGAAGTCAGCGCGCCTCCGCGCCGCAGATGCTCCTCGTCCCTCTGCTCGGACAGGGGCACGTAGAAGCTTTCGATCATCCGCGACACCTGGTGGCGGTCGTAGCCCTGCTCGGCCAGCCCCTCCTCAATCGCTTCGAGGTCGCCGCCGCGCGACTCGAACATGCAGAGCGGGTGGCCGCACCAGCGCGGCTCGGTGTAGTGCGCGTAAGGCCCGCGCAGGCACTCGCCCGCCTCGTGCTCGTAGTCGTCGAAGTCTACCCAAGGCATCCCGACCCGCCTTTGTCGCTTTGTGTGCGGGCTAGTTTACCGCGTCCGCGGCCCACAGCCTACCGCGCGCGCTCAAGCCTGCCCCGGGTGTTCGAGCGCGCGCCACATGTACCAGCTCGCCACAGACCTGTAAGGGCGCCACGCTTCGGCGTGAAGCTCGATCTCTTTCGGCTTCGGCATCTCGTCCAAACCGTACGCGACCATGAAACCCTTGCGCACGGCAAAGTCGCCCACGGGCAGCACGTCGGGCCGACCGAGACGGAACATCAAAAGCATCTCCACCGTCCAGCGGCCGATGCCGCGCACACGCGTCAGGCGCTCGACGATCTCTTCATCACTCATGCGCTTCAGACGCGCGAGCGTCGGCACCGTGCCGTCGAGCGTCTTCGCCGCGAGGTCTTTCAGCGCCGCTGTCTTCGCGCCCGACAGACCCACGCCGCGCAGCGCCTCGTCCGAAGCGCCAAGCACGTCCTGCGGGCGCAGCCTTCCCCCGCCGAAGAGTTCGACGACGCGCCGGTGAATCGCTTCGGCCGCGCTCCCGTGCAACTGCTGAAAGACGATGTTGCGCGCCAAAGCCTCGAAAGGGTTATGCATGTGCCGCGTCTTCAACGCGAACGGCCCAGCGCGCTTCATCAACTTCGCCAGCACCGGGTCTGCCTTCGCGAGATGCTTCACCGCCGCGCCCGCGTCGTAACAGAGCCCGTCACCTGTGTCTTCTGTCTTCTTCATGGGAGTCGCCATCAAGTCAATCTCCGTCGCGTCTTCGCGTCAAAAAAGTCTGGCCTTAAAAGCGTGTTGTATGTTATACGTCGTTGCACGTTCGGCACAAGAACAATTTTATTCTCAAGGTGGGACTCATCATGTTGGACGACTCCGTCTCGGGCATCTACGCCGCGCGCGTCTCGACGAGGCTGGCGCGCCCGCTGCTGCTGTGGCGTGTGCCGGCGGGCTTCCCCTCGCCGGCCGAGGACTACGTCGAGGGCAGCATCGACTTAAACCGCGACCTCGTCAAGCACCCCTTCTACACCTTCTACGTGCGCGTGGACGGCGACTCGATGGTGCCCGCCATCCAGCCCGGCGCGCTCCTCGTCGTTGACCGCATGGCCGAGACGCGCGACGGCCACATCGTCCTTGCGCGCATCGGCTCGGCCTTCCTCGTCAAGCGCCTCCACCTCGACGAAGCGGGGCGCGTCTTCCTCCTCTCCGACAACGAAGCCTACGCCCCCATCGAGATCACCGAGGAGATGGACTTCGAAGTCTGGGGCCGCGTCCTCCACTCGATCCAGGAACACTGACGACGCCGACGCTTTGCGACTGACATCAAGGAAGTGCTCCGCATAGGCTGACGTGCTTCACCCGGGAGCGCGGGCATCCCTGCCCCGCTCCCGGCTTCGGCGCTTGACGGGGGCGCGGGAATCGTCGTTAATGCGTGTCAAGCTTTACAGAATCGTCAGCAGGCGGGTGCGCGCGACGCCGGCGGCGGAGCCGGAGGAGTAGGAGAGTCGCGCCCGCGCCGAGGCACAGAGCGGCGAGGGGCACGGCCCAGCGGCGCCCGACCAATCCTATTAACAGGGCAAACAGGAAGATCAACGTCCCCGGCGGGGCGAAGGCGAGGAAGCCTGCGAGCAGTATGGCGGCGATCCGCTTGGGACTCTTCATCGTCGGGCGGCCATCCTAGCACAAGGTTCGGGCGGCTTCATCGTGAACAGTGGCGCGGCAAAGACTCTGGGGCGCGCGGCGGTCTGCGCGGCACTCCTCGCCGCGTGCGCGCCGGCCTGGCTCATCCTGCGATACGGCGTGGACGTGCCGTACTCGGACCAGTGGAACATCGCGCACTTCTTCGAGAAGTCCGCGCGCGGCACGCTGACGCTCGCAGACCTCTACGCGCAGCAGAATGAGTACAGGCAGTTCTTCCCGCATCTCCTCTTCGTCGCGCTGGGGAGGCTGACCGGCTGGAACGTCAAGTACGAGATGTTCGCGTGCCTCCTGCTCGCGTGCTTCGTCGCGTACGGCGTGTGGCGTTTGGGCGCGCGGACGTTCGAAGACCCTCTGCGGCGGGGAGTACTCTTCCTGCTGGCGAGTGTGCTGAACTTCTCGGCGATACAGTGCGACAACTGGCTGTTCGGCGTGCAGGTCGTCTACTTCGTGCCGGTCGCCTGCGTCGTCGCGGGACTGCTCTTTGCATACAACGAGAAGGTCGGGACGGGCGCCGCCGCCTTCGCCTGCGCGTGCCTGTCGGTGGTCAGTTCGTTCTCTTCGGCGAACGGGCTCGTCACGTGGCTCGTGCTTCCGCCGGCACTCCTCGCCGCGCGGCCGGCCGCGCGGCGTTGGCTCCCCCTGTGGTGCGCGGGGCTGGCATTGTGCGCGGCCGTCTACGCGTACGACTACCGGCACCCTGGTTCGCACCCTGAGACTTCCGACGCGTTACGACACCCGCTCGACGCGATTCTATACTTCGTGGCGTACCACGGCGGGGCGCTCGCGGCCTGGCGATACCCGCTGGCCGTCGCGCTGGCCGTCGGCGCGTGCGCGTTGCTGGCGTACGCCTTCGCGTGCGCATACGTGTTCATGTTCAGGGAAGACCGTGCGCTTGTCCGGCGTTCGATGCCTTGGTTGATGCTCGGCGCGTACTCGCTCGTCACGGGGTCGCTGGTCACGGTCGGGAGGGTCGGCTTCGGCGTGGCCCACGCGACGACGACGAGGTACGTGGGCTTCTCGCTGTACCTGCTCGTGGGACTCGTCTACCTGCTGCCGTTGGTGGCCGAAGACGCGGCGCGGAGGGGCCGCTTGAGCATAGACCGTCTCGCGCTGCTGAAGCGCGTCGGCGCCGCCGCAGCCGCGCTGCTCGTGCTGGCGCACGTCGTTATCTTCGCGCTCGTCGTGCGGCACAGCGCGGCCGACTGGCGTCGCGTGATGCTGCGCGGCAAGGCGTGCGTGCACTTCATCGAAGTCGTGCCGGGCGAGCGCTGCCAGCCGGAGGGAAATTTCACCGACATCGGCTTGATGCGCGAGCGGGCCGAGTCGCTCGACCGCATGGGCTACCTGCGACCGCCGCTCGTCAAGGACGGCCGCATGCCCGCCGCGGGCGAGAGTTGCGCGGGCGGCTCTTTCAAACTCCGAAGGGCGCGGGGCGAGTACTTCGCGGAAGGCGAGGCGCGTCTGCCGCGGCGCGGGGGCGAGCCGGCCGACGCGGTCGTGCTCGCCGCCGGGACGAGCGCGGAAGACCAGAGGGCCTTCGCACTGGCCGTGGTCGGCAAGGTGGATGTGCGCGACGACGCGGGCTGGCGTAAGAGCTTTTCGCCCGACACGTTTTCGGGCGGCCCGCCCGAAAGCTTCACGGCCTGGGCGTTCGACGCCGAAGAGGGTAAGGTGTACAAACTCTGCGACGCCGAACGTTCCGAGTCGAGTGTGAGTCGAGAGGGTCAACCGTAGCCGCACGACTAATGAGATTTCAATTTTGAACTCTCAAATTTCAAATCCGAGTTTATGTCCGAAGGCATCAGCGTCTTCTTCCCCGCGTACAACGATGAGGCGAGCATCGCCGGGCTGGTCGCCGACGCGCTCGCGCTGCTCCCGAGTCTGACCGACGACTTCGAGGTGATCGTCGTCAACGACGGCAGCACGGACGGCACCGCCCGCACGCTCGACGAACTCGCCCGCGAAGACTCGCGCGTGCGCGTCGTCCACCACGAAGTCAACCGCGGTTACGGCGCCGCGCTGCGGACGGGGTTCGCGAGCGCGACCAAAGACCTCGTCTTCTACACCGACGGCGACGGCCAGTACGACGTGCGCGAGCTTGCGCTGCTGCGCTCGCTGCTGCAAGATGGGGTTGACATCGTCAACGGCTATAAGATACAACGCGCAGACGGTTGGCAGCGCAAGGCGCTCGGGGCCGCGTATAATGGCCTGGCGCACCTTCTCTTCAGCATTCCAATCCGAGACGTGGACTGCGACTTCCGGCTCTTAAGACGCCGTGAAGTCGAGCGGGTCGAACTCGTCTCTTCAAGCGGCAGCATCTGCGTCGAGCTGGTGCACAAGCTGCATCAAACGGGCTGCGTCTTCGCAGAGGTTCCCGTCCGACATCGCCCGCGCGTCCACGGGCGCTCGCAGTTTTTAACGTTCCGCCGCGTCGGGCGCACCGCGCTCGACCTCGTGTCGCTGTGGCTGCGGGTGACCACGCCCGGCCGCGTGAGCAGTAAGACGTTTCTCCCCAGACGGTCTTCAAACAAACCATGAACGAGCCCACATCTTTCGGAGAGTACAAGGGTCGCTCCGCGCTCGTCACCGGCGGCCTCGGATTTATCGGCAGCAACCTCGTGCGGCGCCTGGTCGAGATCGGCGTCGAGGTCACGGTGCTCGATGCGCTCATGCCCGAGCAGGGCGGCAACCATTACAACCTGCGCGACCTCCTCGGCCGCGTCCAGATACACACCGCCGACATGCGCGACCCGAAGGTCGTCAACCACCTCGTCGGCGGCGTGGACTACATCTTCAACCTCGCGGGCAGCGTCAGCCACCTCGAATCGATGCAGCAGCCGTTGCGCGACCTTGAGCTGAACTGCGCCGCGCACGTCATGCTTCTTGAGGCGTGCCGCAACTTCAACCCGCACGTCAAGGTCGTCTTCACGAGCACGCGGCAGGTCTACGGCAAGCCGGTCTACCTACCGCTCGACGAGCAGCACCGCGTCGCGCCGCTCGACGTGAACGGCATCAATAAGCTCGCCGCCGAGCACTACCATCTGCTCTACCAGCGCGTCTACGGGGTGCGCACCGTCTGCCTGCGCCTGACGAACACGTACGGCCCGCGCCAGCTCATCCACCATAACCGGCAGGGCTTCATCGCGTGGTTCATCCGGCAGGCCATCGAGGGCGGCGTCATCGAGCTTTACGGCGAGGGGCGCCAGCGGCGCGACATGAACTACGTGGACGACGTGGTGGACGCGCTGCTCCTCGCGGGCGCGAGCGAGGAGGCCGAGGCCGAGGTCTACAACCTCGGCGGCGACGAGTTCGTCTCGCTGGCCGAGCTGGCCGAGGAGTTGATCTCGATCACGGGGCGCGGCTCGGTGCGCACGGTGCCCTTCCCGCCCGAGCGGCAGCTCATCGACGTGGGCAACACGCATTCGAGCTTCACCAAGATAGAGACCGCGCTCGGCTGGCGTCCGCGCACGCCTTTGTGCGAGGGACTGCGTCGCACGGTCGAGTTCTACGAGCGGCACCGAGCACACTATCTGAAATCCGATGCCGGTCAGTTTTCTCGATCTCAGAAGAGAGCATGAGGAGGTCGGGGATGAGGTGCGCGCCGCCGTCGAGCGCGTGCTCGACGGCGGCACATACATCCTCGGCCGGGAAGTCGAAGCCTTCGAGCGGGAGTGGGCGCGCTTCTGCGGCGTCGAGGCTTCGGCCGGCGTCGCCAACGGCACCGACGCGCTCGCCCTCGCGCTC
>CAXTSK010000168.1:0-9323 GCA_964246655.1 uncultured Pyrinomonadaceae bacterium | reverse complement strand
CTCCAGCGCCGCCCAGAGCAGCGCGCCGCCGACGCCCCGCCGGCGCGACTCGGGCCAGACCCCTATGTTGTTGACGTGCAGCTCGTCTGCGTTGATGCGCGAGGCGATGTAGCCGCTCAGGCTCCGGCCGGTCAGCGCGTCGGGAACGTTGCGCCGGGCCACGAGCATGACGGCCTCCTGCTTCTCAAGCTCCGCGCGGTAAGCCTCCCAACCCCACTGGCTGAGCCCGGTCGTCTCCTCTATCTCGACGACCTCCAAAAGGTCGTGCTCGGTCATCGGGACGATGACGCATCCGGCCCCCTCCAGCTCAACCCTCAGTTCTGCGCGTGACATAGACCCTTCAACTCCGCGTCCGACGGTCTGACGTAGACGGCGGTCAAACCCTCCGTGCTCGCTCCGGAAACGTGCGCCGTTCGTGCCATCTCTGCGACGCTCCTGGCGAGCGCCTCTTCCGCAGGCACAACCACCCAGCCTTCTTTCTCCGAAGCGTCAGGACTGTCGAACTCAATCCCCTCGGACTCCGCCTTCTCCCGAATCAGCTCAAGGAATTTAGAGGCGCCGCCGCCCGTCCACTTCAGCCCTCCGCCGAGCCCCGCCATCCTCTCCAACAGACGCGCGGGCGGCAGGTGCGCGGGACTTTCAAGCTCCGACACAATGCCCTCGGCCGAGACCGACAGCAGTTGCGCGAAGACTTCGCCGCGCCCCGCGGGGATGAGGGAGACGACCCGCGCCGCCGGTCTCACGCAGTACGCGAGCGCGTGGAGCGTCTGCACGCCGACCGCGGGCCTGCCCGTCGTCAGCGCGAGCCCTTTGACGGTCGCGAGCCCCGCACGCAGCCCCGTGAAACTCCCAGGCCCGACCGCGGCGCCGTACAGTCCGACCTCACGCAACTTGACGCCGGCCGACCTCAGCACTTGGTCGATGTCCGCGAGGAGGTTCGCAGAGCCGCCCTCACGCAGCCCGCTCGAAGACTCCGAGAGCACGCGCCCATCCCGCAGCAGCGCGACACTCCTGCGCTCCGTGGAAGTATCGACGCCGAGCGTCAGCAGCTCCTTCTCCAAATCCACTCCTTACAACACGACGCCGAACGTCGCGCCCCTTCGTCTTTGAAATGCGTGTTGTTTGACATGCCGCGATTTGTCGCGAGATTATAGGCGTGGTCAGCAAACCAAATCAATTCATTCGTTCCGGCCGAGGGGTTGCAAGGGTGTTCCGATGGGTCTACGCGTAGGAATTCTGACGGGCGGCGGCGACGCGCCGGGCTTGAACGCGGTCATCCGCGCCGTCGTGCGCCGCTCGATGCACGTCGAAGGCGCCGAAGTCCTCGGCGTGATGAACGGCTGGCGCGGCCTCATCGAGGACGACATCCAGACGCTCACGCGCCTCTCCGTGACGGGCATCCTCCCGCGCGGCGGCACGATCCTCGGCACCTCGCGCACAAACCCGCAGGACGGCGCGGACTACCCGGAGCGCATCCGCGCCACTTGGGAGCGGCACGGCCTGGACGCCCTGATCGTCGTCGGCGGCGAAGGTACCCTGCGCGCCGCGCGCGACATGTGGCACGAGCACAAGCTCCCGCTCGTCGGCATCCCCAAGACCATCGACAACGACCTCGACGGCACGGACTTCCCCTTCGGCTTCGACACGGCGGTCAACACCGTGATGGAGGCCGTAGACCGTCTGCACTCGACGGCCGAGTCGCACCACCGCGTGATGGTCATCGAGGTGATGGGTCGCCACGCGGGCTGGATCGCCGCCTACGGCGGGATCGCCGGAGGCGCCGACGTGATCCTCGTCCCCGAACATCCCTTCCGCCTCACGCGCATCTGCGAACTGCTCCGTCACCGCGAGATGCAGGGCAGCGCGTTCTCCATCATCGTCGTCGCCGAGGACGCGCACCCGCACCCGGAAGAGAACTTCCTTGACGAGACAGCGACCTCGCAAATCTACCGCAAGGGGCGGCTCGGCGGCATAGGCTACCTCCTCGCCGTCGAGATCGAGCGCCAGACGGGGATCGAGACGCGCCACGCCAACCTCGGCTACGTCCAGCGCGGCGGCTCGCCCTCCGCCTTCGACCGCGTCCTCGCCACGCGCTTCGGCGTCAAGGCGTTCGAGATG
This sequence comes from uncultured Pyrinomonadaceae bacterium, assembly GCA_964246655.1. Classification (GTDB taxonomy): domain Bacteria; phylum Acidobacteriota; class Blastocatellia; order Pyrinomonadales; family Pyrinomonadaceae; genus QHXN01. The sequence continues at coordinate 7,205 of CAXTSK010000168.1, read as the reverse complement.
GTTCTCGCCAAGCAGTGGGGCCAGATGGCCGCGCTGCGCTGCAACAAGGTCATCACCCTCCCGCTCGACGACGCAGTCCGCCGCATCAAACAACTCGACGAAGAGGTCTACCACGTCGCCGAAGTCTTCTTCGGCTAGTGTTGGGTGCTGGGTGTTGGGGGAAATCTTGCTCCAACCCATAACCCAATACCCATCACCCATCATCACCTTTTACCTTCTCCGCCACCTTCTCCTTGATGTCCGTCTCGATCTTCTCGCTCTTGATGTCGAGGCGTAGGCGGTTGTAGAGGCTCATGTACTGGTTGGCGACCCAGACGAGGGCGAAGCCTCCGACGAGGTAGCCGCGCCAGTCTTCGTAGAGCAGGTGGTAGCGCGTGACGAAGAGGAAGATGATTGTGACGTAGTGGCTGAAGCAGTACTCGCAGGTGAAGAGGTAGAAGAACTTCCTCTGGTACCAGCGCCGGCACCCTCTGCTCCGCTCCACGCAGAACTCCCTCGGCTCGCGGAAGACCTCCTCGTGCGTCACCGTCCAAGCGACGCAGGCGATGGGGATCGCGAGCACAAAGAGCACGGCGACCTGTAAGCTCAGGCTCATCAGCGGAAACTCTCTCGCCCCCTCGGACTCCGCACTCTCCCGCAACGCTGTCACGGTTTTATCCCGAACGGGTGAGGATTTTCCCCGCGGGGACTCGCTCGATAACGCCCCGCGTGCACGCGTTCGTGCATGTCCCGGCGGTCTGTGGTAGCTTTGACGCCCGAGCCTGCGGTCGTTTGCATCCGCCCTTCACGCAGGCGCTTTCTTCAACGCAATGACGACGACGAACTCAGCGCTGACGCCCATGCTGCGGCAGTACCAGGAGCTTAAGCGGCAGCACCCGGGCGCGCTCCTCTTCTTCCGCCTCGGCGACTTCTACGAACTCTTCTTCGAGGACGCCATCACCGGCGCGCGCGAGTTGGAGATCACGCTCACCGCGCGCCACAAGGAGCGCGGCCAGCCCGTCCCTATGTGCGGCATCCCGCACCACGCCCTCGCCAACTACGTCGCGCGACTGATCCGCAAAGGCTACCGCGTCGCCATCTGCGAGCAGACCGAAGACCCCTCGAAAGCAAAGAAGCTCGTCCGCCGCGAGGTCGTGCGCGTCATCACGCCCGGGACGGCCATCGACCCGCACCTCGTCGAGGCGAAGGAGTCCGTCTACCTCGCCGCCGTCTGCGGCGCGGGCGACACATACGGCGCGGCCTTCCTCGACCTCTCGACCGGCGACTTCCGCTGCACGGAAGTCACAGGCCCCGACGCTTGGGCGCGCGTCCGCTCCGACATCGAATCCTACGCGCCGCGCGAGCTGCTCTTCCCGCGCTCGCTCGCGCCGCTCGTGAAAGAGGCATACGCGGGCGCCACAACGCATACCGCGCCGATCCCGCTCGATGTCGTTGAAAGTGTTGACGAAGAGGCGCCCGCCGCGCGCATCATGCCGGCCGAGCATGCCGCGACCAGAAGCGAGGGGCTGCCGCTCACGCCCTTGGAAGACTGGCTGTGGGAGCCGACCTCCTGCGCCTCCCTTCTCCTCGAACAGTTCGGCGCGCGCACGCTCGAAGGCTACGGACTCGCGGGCAAGGTCGCGGCCGTCGCCGCCGCGGGCGCGTGCCTGCGCTACGCGCGCGAGACGCAGCGCGCGGCGGCCGCGCACGTCACGGACATCGGCTTCTTCGAGACGCACGACCACCTCGTCATCGACACGGTCACCTGCCGCAACCTCGAACTCGTCGAGTCGCAGGGCGGCGGGGGTCGTGGCGCTTCCCTTCTCAACGTGCTCGACGCGACCGTCACGGGCATGGGCGCGCGCCTGCTTCGCTCTTGGATGCTCCGCCCCTCGGTTCGACGCGGAGAGATCGAGGCGCGGCTCTCGGCCGTCGAAGACCTACACCGCTCGCAGATGCGCCGCGACCGCGCGCGCACGCTCCTCAAAGATGTCTCCGACCTCGAACGTCTCGTCGGCCGCATCAACATGGGGACGGCCACGCCGCGCGACCTCGTCGCCCTCCGCCGTTCTTTAAATCAAGTCCCGGCCATCCGTCAGGCGTTATCGGATGCGGAGGCTTCTCTGCTCCAGGTCGTCGTCGAGAACGCGGACGAGCTGACAGACGTGCGCGAACTCATCGGCCGCGCACTGAGCGACGACCCGCCCGTCAACTTCGCAGACGGCGGCGTCGTCCGCGAAGGCTTCGACGCAGAGCTGGACGAGCTGCGCTCCATCAGCCGCGACGCCAAGCAGACCATCGCCGCCATCGAGTCGCGCGAGCGCGCGCGCTCCGGCATTAACAGTCTGCGCGTCCGTTTCAACAACGTCTTCGGCTACTTCATCGAAGTCTCAAAGTCTGTCGCCGCGCGCGTGCCCGCCGACTACGAGCGCCGCCAGACGCTCGCCAACGCCGAGCGCTACACGACGCCCGAGCTGAAGGAGTGGGAGCAGAAGGTTCTCGGCGCCGAGGGCCGCATCCTCGAAATCGAGACGCGCATCTTCGGCGAGATTCGCGCGCAGGTCGCGCACGAGACGCGCAGGCTCCAGACGACCGCGCGCGCCCTCTCCATCCTCGACGTGCTCGCCTCGCTCGCGGAGATCGCCGCCCGCCGCCGCTACCAAAAGCCCCAACTCCACGACGGCGACGAGCTTGAGATTAAAGGGGGCAGGCATCCCGTCATCGAGGCCATCGGCGACACAACCTTCGTCCCGAACGACCTCTACATGAACGGCTCGACCGAACGCCTCCTCATCATCACGGGGCCGAACATGGGAGGCAAGAGTACGCTCCTTCGTCAAACTGCGCTCATCTGCCTCCTGGCGCAGATGGGCTCGTTCGTGCCGGCGGAACGCGCGCGTCTGCCTCTGCTCGACCGCATCTGGACGCGCGTGGGGGCTTCGGACGATTTGTCGCGTGGGCGTTCGACCTTCATGGTCGAGATGACGGAGACGGCCGCCATCCTGCACAACGCGACGCCGCGTTCGTTGGTGCTTCTGGACGAGATAGGGCGCGGGACGGCGACGTTCGACGGGCTCTCCATCGCCTGGGCCGTCGCCGAACATCTGCACGACTCGCCGGAGCATTCGGCGAAGACGATGTTTGCCACGCACTACCACGAGCTGACCGAGCTGGCCGAGCGCCTGCCCGGCGCGCAGAACTACCAGATACGCGTTGCGGAGCGCGAGGGCGAGGTTATCTTCCTCTACAAGATCGACCGCGGCCGCGCGTCGAAGTCCTACGGCATCGAGGTCGCGCGCCTCGCGGGACTGCCGCCCGCCGTGCTCGCGCGCGCGCGCGAAGTGTTGACGAAGCTCGAACGTTACGAGCTGGACGTGTTCGCCGAAGAAGGAGCCGCAGCAGTCAAGGCAGAGACAGCCGCACCTTCATCGGTCGAGAACGGAACGAACGGTCAGGACGCGCTCGGGCGCGCGGCGGCGCGCGTGGGCAGGCGCGCGCTGGCGGCGCAGATAACCCTGTTCGACTCCGTCAACCAGAGCCTCCTTGACGAGCTTCACGGCGTTGATGTAGAAACCCTCACAGGGGACGAGGCGCGCCAACTCCTACTCGGGTTGAAGAACAGAATCGTCTAATACATGACCGACTTCCAAACTCTTCAGTCGCTTCCGCTCGAACACCAAATCGGACAACTGCTCTTCATCGGACTGCCCGGCACCGAGCTGGACGCGGAGGCGCGCGCGCTCTTGGACGAGGTCAAGCCCGGCGGCGTCATCATCTTCGGCCGCAACGTCGCCGCCCCCGAACAACTGCGCGGGCTGCTCGACGGCGTCCGCGCCTCCTCGCGCGTAGACCCTCTGCTCGGCATCGACCAGGAGGGCGGGCTCGTCGATCGCCTACGCAAAATATGCACGCCGATGCCTGCGGCGCGCGTCATACGCCAGCACGGCGACCTCGCGGGCGCGCGCACGCACGGGCGCATCACGGGCGAAGTCCTGCGCCTGCTCGGCTTCAACATGAACTTCGCGCCCGTCATGTCGATCATGACGGACGACCGCGACCTCCTCTCTAACGGACTCTACTCGCGCTCGTACGGCCGCTCGCCCGGCGAGGTGCTCGGCTACACGATGGTCTACCTGCGCGGCTTGCAGGGGACGGGCGTGCTCGGCTGCACCAAGCACTTCCCGGGCATCGGTGCGGGCGAGGTGGACACGCACGAGGAGATGGCCGTCATCCACCTCACGCACGACGACCTCATGGCACAAGACCTCGCGCCCTACATCGAGCTCTTCCAGCGCGAGGACAACATGGTGCGCGCCGTCATGGTCAGCCACGGCGGCTTCCCGAACATCGACATCCACCGCGGCACCGCCGGCGGCCGTCTCGTCCCCGCCTCCATCAACCCCAGTATCGTCCGCGACCTCCTGCGCGACGAGTTGGGCTACGACGGCCTCGTCGTCACGGACGACCTTGAGATGGGCGCCATCGCCAAGCACTGCGAGATAGAAGAGGCGTCGCTGCGCGCCGTGCTCGCGGGCGAGGACATGCTCCTCGTGTGCGCGCGCCCCGACCTCATCCGCCGCAGCTATCACTCGCTCTTAAACGCCGCGCGCACCGGCGAACTCTCGCGCGGGCGCATCCAGGCTTCGCTCCGGCGCATCGCCGCCTTTAAGTCTCTGACGAAACCTCCTCTCTCGTTCGACCCCAAGCGCTTCCAGGAGCTTTCGGCCGAAGTGGCCGAACTGAACCGCAAGATGAACTACGTGTACGGAGGGAGGATTTAATGATGAGGCGCCGCCAACTAACGACCGTCTGCGCCCTGCTCGTCCTGAGCGCGTCACTCGTCGCCGCGTGCGGCGGCGGGACGCGGGGCACGCAGGCCACGCGCTTCAAGCAGCCCATCTTCCTCAAGATTAACGCCGCCAGCGCGCCCACGCGCCAGTACGCGAGCGTGCTCCAGAACCAGTTGAAGCAGGTCGGCATCCCCTGCGAGATCGACCAGGTCGAGTTCAACACGCTGCTCGACCAGCAGCGCAAAGGGCAGTTCCAACTGACGACCGGGCGCTGGGTCGGCGGCAACCAGGACCCCATCTACCTCTTCGACCTCTTCCACACGGGCGCCTACCAGAACCGCGGCCGCTACAGCAACGCGGAGCTGGACAAGGTTCTCGAAGAGGCCATCGCCATCTTCGACCGCGCCAAGGCGAAGGAACTTTACACGCGCGCGCAAGACATCATCAGCCGCGAGGTGCCGCAGTTCCCACTCTGGTACGTCGATCAGATGGTCGTCGCGCGCAAGAACGTGCAGAACATCAACGTCCCCGTGGACGGCGACTGGCGCTTCCTGCGCGACGTGACCGTGGACGGCGGCAAGTCCGGCCCCTTCGTCGTCGTCCTCGAATCGAACCCCGAGACGCTCGACCAGCTGCGCGGCACCGACGCTTCGAGCGAGCGCTTCCGCCAGCTCATGTTCAACTCGCTCGTCCGCAAGGACGAGAAGTTCGACTACGTCGGCGACCTCGCCTCGGACATCCAGCAGAGCCCCGACAACCTCGTCTACACCTTCAAGCTCCGCGACGGCGTCAAGTTCCACGACGGGAAGGCGTTCACCTCGGCCGACGCGAAGTACACGCTCGAAACGCTGCTCAAGTCCGACTCGCGCAAGGCCAACGACTTCTTCGAGGGGACGGGCGCGGAGCGAAAGCCCATCGTTAAGATCATCGAGACGCCCGACCCTCTGACGCTCGTCGTGCGCCTGAATAAGCCTCTGACCAAGTTCCTCTCGGGGCTCGTCCCCGTCGGCATGATGCCGCAGGGCTACACGACCGACCAACAAAAGCAGAACCCGGTCGGCACCGGCGCCTTCAAATTCGCGCGCTACGACGAGTCGCAGCAGGTCGTAGACCTCACGGCCAACGAGGACTACTGGGGCGGCGCGCCCGCCGTCAAGCAGTTGCGCGTGCGCACCATCCTCGACGCGAACACCTTGCAGGCCGAGCTGAAGAGCGGCGGCGTGGACATTGCGCAGGTCGCGAACCTACAGCCCGACGCCTACCAGTCGCTCGGACAGGACGCGAACCTCAAGATCGCGCAGTTCCCCGGCGTCAACGTCGTCTACCTCAACTTCAACGCGCAGGACGAGGTGCTCAAAGACCCGCGCGTGCGGCAGGCCATCGCCTACGCCATCGACCGCCCGGCCATCGTCAAAGAGCTTCTGCTCGGCCAGGCGCACGTCGCCAACTCTATCCTCCCCGAGCAATCCTGGGCCTACTCGCCCGGCCAGGTCTACACCTACGACCCCGAGCGCGCCAAGCAGATTTTGGACGAGGCGGGTTACAAAGCCGGGCAGTAGTTTTCATTCAGGACGAGTTTGACGGGAAGCTATTTCGACACAGAGACACAGAGGCACGGAGACACAGCTTGTTGTCTATAACTCAACAAGCCGTGTCTCCGTGCCTCTGTGTTAAGAAGGTCTTTCAAAAGTCGATCCCCGCGGCGTGAAGAGTTTCTTCAAGGTCGGCGCGCGTGACGACGCCTTCGCGGATCAGGCGTGGCTTCGGGCCGGTCACGTCGATGACAGTCGAGGGCAGCTCCGTGCGCGTCGCGCCGCCGTCGATGACGAGGCCGAGTCCTTCGGGAAAATAGTCCGCGACTTCGGCCGCCGTCCGCGCGGGAGGGCGCCCCGTGGGGTTCGCGCTCGTGGCCGTGAGCAGGCCGCCGCAGGCGCGGACGATTGAGCGGCACTCTTCGTCGTCGGGGAGCCGTACGCCGATTGTGCCCGTGCCCGCCGTGAGCAGCTCCGGCACCTCCGCCCGCGCGGCCGCGACCAGAGTGAGTGCGCCCGGCCAGTGTCTCGCGGCGAGGATGTCGAAGGTACGAGTTCTTCCGGCGATAAGCCTTTCGGCGTCTTTTGCGTCGGCGGCGAGGACGAGGATGGGCTTGCCGTCGCGCCCCTTGAGCGCGTTGATCTGTTCGAGCGCCGCGTCGTCGAAGGGGTCTGCGCCGACGCCGTAGAAAGTGTCCGTGCGGAAGGCAAAGAGGCCGCCGCCGGCCGTGACGCGCGCCGCGCGCTCGCGCGCCTCGGGGCTGTCGGGGTAAATTAACAAGGCTCGAATCTCCCGCGCGATGTTAGCAGAGGCGCGGGATTTTTTATCCGCCGCCTGAAACCGTAATGCCAACACTCGCGCCAAGCCTCAAAGCCTACGCCCCGCATCCGACGCGCGCCGCCC
>CAXTSK010000167.1:0-9335 GCA_964246655.1 uncultured Pyrinomonadaceae bacterium | reverse complement strand
GGCCGAAGCCGTCCGCGCGTTCGCCGCGCGCGTGGTAGCGGGCCTGCGCGAACGGCTCGCGCGCGCGGCGCAGAAGGCTTCGCCCGAGTCGAGAGAACCTGATTCTGAGTTGCTGCGGCTCTCGGATGAAGAGTTGTTACAGCGCGTCTGTCGTCGGCGCGCGGAGATCGTCGCCGACCCAGGTTGGTTCGACGTGTTGATGTCGCTCGAAGAAGTTTCGGTTGAAGTCCGCCGCGCGGGTCTCGACCTCGACCCGGGCCACGTGGCGTGGCTGGGCGTGGCCGTGAGGTTCGTCTATGAGTGACGCGACGCCAAACACCGGCGCCGACGTGTTCGGCGAGAGGCTGCGGACGGAGGTCGGGATTCTGGCCGGCCGCCTGGCGCAGCTCCTCGCCTCGGCCCTGCCCGACGGCGGCGCCTCGCTGGCCGAGGGCCAGTCGTTCCTGCGCGCCGCGTTCAACTCGGCGGCCGGCGACAGGCCGATTGAAGAGCTGGCGGGCGGGCCTTCGTCGCGCAGGCCCGCGGACGGCGGGCCGCATCCGATTGACAATCTGACGGACGCGCTCGGCCTTTCAGATTTGGAGGTCGAGCTGCTGATGTTGGCGGGGATGCCGGACGAGCATGAGGGGTACGCGGCCGTTTTGCGCACGCTCCATCCGCGACAGGAGCCACGCGCGTCGGTCGGGCTCGCGGCACAACTGCTGTGCCCCGGGCCGGGGGAGCGGTCGGAGTTCAGGGCCTTGCTTGAGTCCGGCGCGGGCGTCAGAAGGGGGGCGCTCCGCGCGACCGGCGACGGACCGTTCTTCGACCGCTCCCTCCAACCTGCTGATGGCCTCTGGGCGGCGCTGCACGGCCTCGACGCGTGGCCCGCGGGCATGGGCCGCGTCGAGGCCAAGGCGCACCCGCACGGGCTCGAAGAGTGGCTGGCGAGCCCGGCCCCCGCGCTCGCCGTCGGGGCTTTGAAGGAGAACATCTCTTGCACCCTTCTCGTCACGGCCGACAATGAGGAGGCCGCGCTGCACCGCGCGCTCGCGCTCGTCGAACACGCGGGCCGTCCGCACGTCGCCGTCGCGCTGCCGCAGGGCTTCGACGAAGAGACGGAGAAGTTGCTCTCGCTGCACGCGTCCCTGCGCGGCGGCGTGCCCATCGTCAAGCTGTCGGTGACGGAGGGACAGCCGACGCCGGAGGCGCCGAGCTTTGCGGGCCACGCCGGGCCGGTCGTGGTGTGCGGGAGGTCGGGCTCGGTCGCCGCGCGCGCCGGGCGGCCGCTGCTCACGCTCGACGCCGAGAGGCTCTCCCCTAAATCACGGAGGGAGATGTGGCTGTCGGCGCTGCCGGAGCTTTCCGAGCAGGCGCCTTTCCTCGCGGCGCGTTATCCGGTCGAGCCGGCGACGGCCGCCGAGGTCGCCTCGGACGTGCGCCTGCGCGCCTCGCTCAAAGAGAGTGTGCCCGCGACGGACGACGTGGCCGCCTCGATTCGCGCGCGGGGCGCGCAGGTGCTCTCGGGCGGCGTCAAGCTGCTGCGACCAGCCGCGACCTTCGACGACCTCGTGCTGCCGTCCGACCGCATGGCGCAACTGCGCGAGGCCATCGAACGCCTCACGCTTCAGGCGCGCGTCTTCGACGAGTGGGAATTCCTCAAAGGTCGCACGGGCGCGCGCGGCGTGCGGATGATGTTCGCGGGGCCGCCGGGCACGGGCAAGACGCTGGCCGCGGAGGTGCTGGCGCAGGCGCTCTCGGTTGATCTGCTGCTCGTAGACATCTCGCGCGTCGTCTCGAAGTGGATCGGCGAGACGGAGAAGAACCTGGCCGCCGTCTTCGACGCCGCCGAGCGCGCGCAGGCCGTGCTCTTCTTCGACGAAGCGGACGCGCTCTTCGGCAAGCGCACGGAAGTCTCCGACGCGCACGACCGCTACGCGAACCTTGAGACGGCCTACCTGCTGGCGCGGCTCGAACGCTTCGAGGGCCTGTGCGTGCTCGCCACCAACCTGCGGCAGAACATCGACCCGGCCTTCCTGCGCCGCATGGAGTTCGTCGTGGACTTCCACGAGCCCGACCGCGAGGAGCGTCACGCGCTCTGGCGCTGCCATGTGCCCACGGGCGCGCCGCTCGACGACGACGTGAACCTGTACGAGCTGGCCGCGCTCTACCCAGTGGTGGGCGGCGTCGTCCGCAACGCGGCGGTCGCGGCGGCGTTCCTCGCCGCCTCCGACGGCGGCCCCATCATGCGCTCGCACTTCATCCACGCCATCCGCCGCGAGTACGAGAAGGCAGGGCGGGCCTTCCCCGGCGCGCCCGCCGGGACAAGAGTCTCTTAAGAGAAGGAGTCGAAAGGAGTCTTATGCCAACCGAACTCACCGCCTACGCCGACGACCAGGCCAAACGCCTCGGGCAGGCGAAGAAGGACGCGCAGGCCGCGCTCACCGACGCGCAGAGCGGCTACGCGCAGGCCCGCGCCGCGACGATGGAGACCGGCGGCAAGATCGCCGCGCTCGAATCGGAGATCGCGCGCACCCGCGCCAAGCTGGCGGCCATCGTCACGCCCGCCGACGGCGAGCCGCTGCTGGACGAGCTGGCGCAGAAGACCGCCGAGCTGCACTCAAGGCAGGCCGAGGCCCTCGACGCCGAGGAGGACTTGCGCATCAACGAGGCCGCCGTCCAGAGGGCCAACGCCGAAGTCGCACGCATCACCGCGGCGCTCGCGGGGGCCGAGGCGGCGCTCGGCGAGGCGACCGAGCAGGAGAAGCGGCGCGACGCACTGTTCGGCAGGATTGACGAGGAGCCGCTGAAGGGTCTCGCCGGCCCGACCGGCGCGGCCCACGGCGCGCTCGAAAACCCGCCCTACAAGACGGCGAAGGCGCGCGTCGAGGCGGAAATCCCCGACGCCCTGCGCAAGCTGGCCGCGAAGCGCCGCGAGAACGAGGAGAAGGCGCACAAGCTCCGCCGCGAGTTCACAGACCTCACGCTCGCCAAGCTCGGCGACGAGCTTGACGCGCACGGCGGCGCCGCGGGCAAGGCCGAGAAGAAGCGCGGCGACTTCGAGCGCGCGCAGGAGGACTTGCGCGACTTCGTCGTCCGCGGCAAGGAGCGCTTCGACCACGCGCAGGGCATCCTCGCCATCGCCGCCGACCCGGAGAGAGACCCCCTGACCGACGCGCAGAAGGACGAGATTGCGGCCGCCGACGACCAAGACCTTCAGGACGACCGCGACGAGGCCGCCGCCAAGGCGCTCGACGTGGAGACCAAGCGGGGCGACGTGCTCGACGCCGCGATCAAGTACGACCGCGCCGCCCTCGCCGCGCGCGCCAAAGACGTTGACGCAAAGGTCGAGGACGACGCCGACGTAAAGACCGCCAAGGACGAGTTGAAGGACGCGAACGACAAGCTGGAGACGGCCAAGACGGCTTACACGCCCGTGATGCGCGAGCTGGTGGACGAGTGGGAAGCTGCCGTCCCCGACTCGGCTTGGCGCCGCCTCGACAACTTCCTCAAGGCCGAGGCGATGCTCAAGGGGCTCGAAGGCACCGACAAGAACGGGCTGCGCACGAAATACCAGGCGGCCGAAGGTGCCCTCGGCGACGCCCTCGCCGAGGGCGCCAAGCGGGCGCGCACGACGACCGCGCTCGAAGCCGAGCGGGCGCGCAGCACGGCCTTCGTCGATTTCCACACGACCGCCTCCGACCGGCTGCTCTTCAGCGCCCTGCGCGGCGACAAGTAAACCAGGACCGGGACGATTCACAAGAAGGAGTCTTCCGATGGCAAACACGCCGGACGCCGCCACCTGCTTCGCCTCCGCTGAGGGGGGCGACGAGCTTCAGCCCTTGAGCCCTTTCTACGCCCTCAGCTATCACTTCGGGATGCTGCTCGGCGTCGGCGACTTCGAGACCGAGCAGGCGTACCACCGCGCCAAGATGCGTTTGCATAACGCGTGGCTGCACCGCGAGGGCGTCGTCTGGGGCTTCGACGTTCAGCTCGACCCGGCGCGCGGCGAGGCGCGCGTGCTGCCCGGCCTCGCCTTGGACGCCGCCGGCCACGAGCTGCACCTCGAACGCGAAGCCTGCGTCAACGTCGGCGAGTGGTTCGCGGCCCACAAGGACGACGCCGACCTCGAAGTCGAAGACCTCGACGACGGCGCGAAGCGTTTCGACGCACACGTCGTCGCCCGCTTCAAGGCTTGCCTGACGCGGCAGGTGCCGGCCATGAGCGAGCCCTGCGACGGCGCGAACGGCTCGGGCACCGCCTACTCGCGCGTCTTCGAGACCGTCGAGCTGCTGCTGCGGCCCGGCCCCGCGCCCGCGCGCGTCTACCCGTACCACCGGCTCCGTTTGCTCTTCGCGCTTGAACCGGCCGTCGAGGAGAACGGCGCGGTCGTCGCAGGCGATCAGGAGGTGCTCGACGCGCGCGCCGACATCCTCGCGCTCCCGTCCGAGCAACAGCCCGGCGCCTACCTTCAAGCCTTCCGCCGCTTCGCCGCCTTTGACGAGATCGACCTGCGCCCCGCCACGAGCGAGGACGGCACGCGCACGCTCCTCTTCCCCGGCGGCGAGCAGGAGCCGCTCGTGCTCGCCAACCTGAGCGACCTCGTCGTCGGCCGGCAGAACGACAAGTGGGTGCTGACGGGCGGCGCGGTTGACGTGACCGTGCGCCCCTCGCACGTCGCGACCTCGACCATTCAGGAATTGCTCTGCGGCCCGCTCTTCGCCGCCGCGGCCGCGGGCGAAGATGAAGATGAGGACGAAGAAGAAGGCGCCGAAGAAGGCGGGGCCGACGAGGGGATTGCGCCCGGCGACATCGTGGTCGCGCCGGCGGACGCGGGCGGGCCGCGCGTCTACCGCGAGTCGGTGGAGCTGACGACGACTTCGGTCAAGCTCTACTTCACCGAAGAACTCAACGAGGCGACCGTCGCCCCGGTGGCGTTCTCCGTCAGTTGGCTCGACGCCGACGGCTGGCACGCCTCGGAGATCGAAGACACCCTTTACGCGTGGGAGGAGCGCAGCGTGACGCTCCACTTCGAGGCGGTCGAGGGGCGCGCGCGCATCATCGCCCGCGGCACCGGCCCGTCGCCCATCCTCGGCTCGAACGCCGTGCCGCTGGCGGGGGAAGTCGGCGGCCCGCCCGGCACCGGGCACGACGGGCACAATTTCGTCCACATGTGGGAGATAGCCGTCTGAAGCGGAGGAGACCATGTCGAACCAAACAACCACGAAAGAGCCTCTCGTGTTGGTGAGCAAGCAGGCCGGCGTCACCGTCATCCCCTCGGAGACGCTGCTCACGCGCCTCAACTACTTCGACGGCAAGTTCCTCCGCGCCGACGACCTGCGCGCCGAGCAGCAATACCTGCGTTACCTCGTGCAGCTCTCGAACCAGGCGGGCGGCCACGGCGTCGCGCACGGCTACACGGTGACGCTCGGCGGGGGCGGCGACATGCTCAACGTCGGGCCGGGGCTCGCCATCGACCCCGCGGGCCGCGTGCTGCTGCTGCCGCAGCCCGTCTCCGTGAGCGTCCAGCAGTTGATCGACCAGTCGAAGGAGATTCTGAAGATCGTCGAGGCGATGAAGGCCGGCAACGGCAACTTCTCCGACTGCGAGTTCGTCACGGGCGAGCCGCCGTCGAACGTGCCGCAGGCGGGCGACCTCTACCTCATCACCGTCTCGCACGCCGAGGCTTACTGCGGCCAGGCGGAAGTCTTCGGCAAGCTCTGCGAGGAGGCTTGCGTGTCGAGCACCGACCGCCCGTTCGTCGTCGAGGGCGTGGTGCTGCGCGCCGTCCCGCTCACGCTCCAGACGGCGCTCGCGCAGTCGAGCGCCGTGCTGCTCACGCAGCAACACCTCCGCTCGCGCGTCGCCTCCGCCTACTTCGCCGACGAGCGCCTACGCATCCCGAGCCTCATCAGCAAGGAGGGCCTCGGGTCGAGCGTCTGGTGCTTCGGCGCCGAGCCCGCCAAGTATGCGGACGTGCCCATCGGCGTCATCGCGCGCGCGGGCCAGAGCACGCTCTTCCTCGACGCGTGGACGGCCCGGCGCGAGCGCATCGACCCGCAGGCGCGGCGCTACTGGCAGTGGCGCATGAGGATGCGCCCGTGGGACGTTTTCCTCGCGCACGTCCTACAGTTCCAGTGCCAGCTCAGCGACCTCTTCAAGAAGACGCCCGACCCGGGCTCGGACGACCCCTGCCTCAACGAGCGGAAGGTCATCGCCGAGGCCGCGGGCGTCATCAAGCAGCTCAACGACTACTTCTCCGCGGTCAGCGCCAAGCTCGCCGCGCTGAACCTGCCCGACCCCAACGCCGTCCAGGCCGCGCTCGGCCTGACCGAGGAGCACTTCTCCAAGTACGCCGACCTCGGGAAGAAACTCGACACGGTCAAGGAGGCCGACTTCACGGGCAAGCTCGACCACCTGCTCATCAACGGCGGCATCGTCGAGCTGCCGAGCGCGGGCTACCTGCCGGTCGCGCCTTCCAGCACCATCTCCGTCAACAAGCAGGTGCGCGCGATGCTGGGCGACGGCGTGGACTTACGCTTCTGCATCGTGCGGCCCGACTACCCGGCCCACGCGCTCGAAGAGGCGCAGCACATGGAGCGCATCTCGCTGCTCGAAGGGCTCGACAACCCCGCGAACAAGCCCGAGGTGGACATCCTCGTCCCCGACGGCGAGATCATCACCTCCGAGCAGGCCGCGCCGGGCGGCGGCTTCGAGGCCGGAGTGACCTTCTCGCCCGTGCTGTCCAACTTCCTTTCGCACCTCCTTACGGGCGAGTTGGAATTCGATCTCGAAGACATCCCCACGCAGGAGGTCGTCTACAAGGGGGCCGCGCGCGTCGAGCGCTTCGGCTCCGGCGGCGGCGCACTCCACCTCGCCACCATCGCGCAACTGCAACTGCCTGTGCTCCCGGCGGGGGGGACGGCGACGGTCATCTTGGACGAGCAGGCCGCGCTCAACTCCAACGCAAAGCCCGCCTCCGCGCAGGCCAGGGGCAGAAAGGCAGCGGCCAAAGGCAAAGTCACTGAGGTGCAGCCCGAGGCGACGCTCAACGCCTTCAAGCGCGTCAAGGAGGCGGCCTTCAAGACCGTCAGCGCCTCCGCGAGCTTCGACGCCTCCTTCCCTTCCGCGGAGGCGTTTGCCGACGCCCCGGGTGTCAGCACCACGGGACAGCAGTTCGCCTCGGGGCTCTGGTTCTCGATGAAGAGCGACGTGAACATCTTCGCGCTCGCGCAGAACGACACGGCGAGTCTCGACCTGCGCTCGGTCATCGCCGCCCCTTCCGGGCAGTCGAAGAATTGCATCGACACGCGGCTGCACGGAGAGTTGACGGTCGATCAGGTGCAGGACAAGGCGGACGAGCGGCTCGTCTCCGGGCACATGTCCGTCATGGCCTCCTTCGACGTTGATGTCAGCGGCGAGATGGTGCACAAGGTGGAAGGCGAACCATTCAAGTTTCAGGCCAGCCTGAAGAGCACGGGGCAGGACCACGTCATCTTCTTCAGGATCGAACAACTGCAACGCCCCGTCGGCTTCGACATGAAGATCCAACTGGGCGGCAACCCACTCGCCGCCGACTTTGGAGCCGTCTTCTTTGACAGGCGTGACGGGAGCAAGGCGGTTGACATGATCTCGTCCGACCTCCTCTCCAACCCCGCCGTCTCTGAGCCTGCGAACGCCGCGCACGTCGGCGCGGTCTCTTCCCTTCAGCTCCTCGCCACCGCGCTCGGGGAGCCGGCGTTCTTCAACACCTCGTCGAAACTTCTCTTCCCGCCCGCGCCGCCCGCGGGCGGAGAGATGCTCGTGCGCGCCACGCACGACTGGGTGCTCTTCCACCGGCGACGCCGCCGCCAGTGCGAGGTCGAGGCGCCGCCCCAACCAAAGGTCACAGTCCCGACGCGCCGCTACACTGTCTATCAGGTTCCTTTCGACGGCTCGATTAACGGGGCCGGAGGACTGGCTTCCGTCATCGAGGAGATACGAGACGATTTGCCGGGCATCAAGGCCGCGGCTGTTGCCGAGCTTTTTAAGAAGTTAACCGTGGTCGAGTTCGGAGCGGACGGCGCCACGCTCAACACGCCCTCCGCCACCCTCCTCTCGGCCTGGGAGGCCAAGCCGGGCCAACCACTCATCTACGGCGCGATCCTTACGCAGGGGGCCGCCCTTCAAGACGGCGACGCCCTCGCGCTCGGCCGTCTCAACAGCGTCAGGCAGGTCGTCGGGTCGGCGACAGCCGTCCATCCGCAGGCCGTGTTCGAAACCATGTCCCCGATACCCGCCGCCATCGAGACCACAGGCGTTGACGGCGTGATGCTTCTCGTCGTGGGCTTCGCGATGGTCCGCCATGCCGTCTACCGCCTGGGATTCGAGGGGGGCATAGAACGCATCCGCGAGGCTTTGCTCAACGGGATGCCATTCAACGAGGAGTTGTTGCTCACACAGTCTGAGGTGGAGAAGGTAGGCACAGTGAACTTCATCAAAGACTCGCCGACGGATGTGCAGGGCAAAGGCCTGGACAACGTGGCGACCACGTGGGACTCGCAAGGGGGCGGTCTGGCCGGCCGCTCGCTCGTCATCAACGTGGCGGGCGACCCGGACGCCCCACAGGCCGTGCAGCAGCTCAACGCCATCGCCGACAAGATCGGCAAGGCCGCGAGTTTCCAACCGCTGACGGTCAGCACCACAAGTCAACTACCCAACGACTGTAAGTTCGCCTCGTTCATAGGCGCGGCCATAAAGCCATGAGGTCTTCCGAATCGGCGTGTGTGGGAGCCGCGCGGCTCCCACACACACTCGGCCGTCCCCATTGGCGCCCGCGCCACTTGCCGAACGCCGGATGTTAGCGCCGCCCATCCAAGCTCAGGACAGAATCCCTGTGCGCGGCAAGCCCGCGGCGGCCGGACCGGCCCCCGCCACGCGTACCGGTCACACGCACAACGCCGTCTGGCGCAGCCTCGCGCTCCGCCCCTCAAACTTCTCCGCTCCCGCCGCCGCGCCCCCCGCCGTCGAAGAGGCTTTGCGCTCGCCCGGCCGTCCGCTCGACGCCGACGCGCGCGCCGAGATGGAGTCGGGCTTCGGGCAAGACCTCGGACACGTCCGCCTGCACACGGGCGCGCGTGCGGAAGAGTCCGCGCAGTCCGTCGGCGCGCGCGCCTACACCGTCGGGAGTGACATCGTCTTCGGCAGGGGCGCCTACGCGCCCTCCACAAAGGAAGGACGGCGTCTCCTCTCTCATGAGATGGCGCACACGGTTCAGCAGCAGGGCGCCGCGTCTCGGCCCGCGGCCCGGCTTGAGGTGAGCCGCCCCGGGGACGCGCACGAGGCGGACGCCGAGCGCGCCGCGGAGAGTGTGACTT
>CAXTSK010000166.1:3965-9339 GCA_964246655.1 uncultured Pyrinomonadaceae bacterium | reverse complement strand
CCATCGGCTCGTTCAAGATACGCGGCGCGGCGAACGCGATGGCAAGGCTGCCGCGCGCGGCCCTGGCCGAAGGGGTGCTCACCGCCTCGGCCGGCAACATGGCGCAGGGCGTCGCGTGGCGCGCGCGTGAGCTGGGCGTCCCCTGCACGGTCGTCGCGCCCGAGACCGCGCCCGAGACGAAGGTCAGGGCCGTCGAGCGGCTCGGCGGTCGCGTCATCAAGGTGCCGTTCGACGAGTGGTGGGACTGCTTCGAGCGCCGCGCCTACGCGGGCATCGAGGCGCACTTCATCCACGCCTTCGACGACCCCGACGTGATGGCCGGTAACGGGACTATTGCGCTGGAAATTCTCGAAGACCTGCCTGACGTGGACGCGGTCGTTATCCCGTGGGGCGGTGGCGGGCTGGCGTGCGGGATCGCGGCGGCAATGCGCGAGCTGAGCCCCGCGTGCAAGCTGTACGCGGCCGAGGTGGCGACGGCCGCGCCGCTGGCCACCTCGCTCGCAGCGGGCGCGCCGCAGCAGATCGTCTACCGGCCGTCGTTCGTGGACGGCATCGGCGGCCGCGGCGTCTTCCCCGAGATGTTCGAGCGCGCGCGGGGGCTGCTCGACGGCTCGCTCGTCGCAAGTCTCGAACAGGTTGCCTCCGCCCTGCGCCTGCTGGCCGAGCGCAACCGCGTCGTCGCGGAGGGCGCGGGCGCGTGCCCCGTCGCCTGCGCCCTCGATGGCAAGGCGGGGGCGGGCAAGGTCGTGTGCGTGGTCTCGGGCGGCAACATAGACCTCGCGAAGCTCTGCACTATCCTCACGGAAAGTTAACCACAGAGACACATAGAGTTTTAAGGATTTGAAATTTCAAATTTGAAATTCTGAATCTTAAACTCTGTGTCTCCGTGTCTCTGTGGCTAATCTTATAAGTCACGGGCGGACGCCGATGGTCTTGTATAACGCCGCGGGCTCGTAGACGGCGCCGTCTTTGACGACGAGCGAGACGCGCTCGATGTCGCCGATGCGTTGGGTCGGGTCGCCTTCGATTAAGATCAAGTCTGCGAGTTTGCCCGGGGCGACGGAGCCGAGCTCGCCGTCGCGCTTCGCCACGCGCGCGGCGCCGATGGTCGCGATGCGGAGGACTTCGTTCGCGGGGATGCCCGCCTCCGCGTAAAGCTCAAGCTCGCGGTGCAGGGCGAACCCGGGCGTCGCGTCGGTGCCGGCGACCAGGGGCACGCCCGCGTCGTAGAGCAGCTTGATCATCCGCAGCAGAGCCTTCTCCGACTCGCGGTAGCGCTCGTCCTTGCCTTCGGGCACGGGCAGTCCGCCGCCGAGCAGGTAGCGACGAACCTGCGGAGGTAGCCTCTGTGCCAGAGTCTCGTACCGCGCGGGCATCTGGCCGGGCCTATCCGTGAACATGGCCTCGAAGACGTTGACGGTCGGGTCGATGACGGTCTTCCTCTCCTTCAACAGCGCGACGAACGAGCGGACGCGCGCGGAGTTTAAGTCTATCGTCGCCGCGCGGTCGGCGACCGCGGTGAAGCGGACGGGCGTGCGCGTGTCCTTCACCTCGTCGAAGAGGAAGTTGAGCACGAAGAAGTTGAGGTGCTGGAACTCGTCGGCGCCCGCGCGGACGAACTCCTCGGCGCTCATGAAGGCCGGGACGTGGCCGCTCACGCGCAGCCCCTTCGCGTGCGCGAGCGCGACGAGTTTGGGCACCAGCTCGGGCTTGATCGAGCTGTAGATTTTAATCTGCGCGTAGCCGAGCCGCGCGAAGTTATCGACCGCCGCCCGCGCCTCCTCCTCCGTGTCCACCAGAACTTTCGTCGGGCCTGCGTAAGGGCCGCGCCCGTCCATGAGCCCCGCCATCGCCGCGATGCGCGGCCCGATCTCCTCGCCCGCTTCGATCTTGCCTTTGAGCGCGAGCAGGGTGTCGATGTCGTTCCCCATGTCGCGCACGGAAGTCACGCCCGCCGCGACGTGCATCAGCCCGTCGTTCGGGCCGATGTGGACGTGCATGTCCCACAGCCCCGGCATCAGCGTCCGGCCGCGCGCGTCTATGACCTCCGCGTTCTTCGGCACGGCCACCTTGCCGTCGCGCCCGACGGCCTTGATGCGGTTGCCTTCGACGACGACGGTCGTGTGCGGGACAGTTCGGCCGGTCTCAGAGTCGAAGAGGTTCGCGTTCTTGAAGGCGAGCGGCGCCGTCGGCCTGCGTGCGAGCGTGTGCGCGAGCTTGGCGGTGCGGCCGGCCTCCAACTCGTCCTGCTTCTTGAGCAGCGAGGGCAGGGACGACTCCCAGCCCTCGCGGACGACCGAGAGCCAAGCGCTCACGGAGGCGAAGAAGGAGCCGTCCTCTTCGAGCCAGACGGTGCTCGGCGTGAAGCCCAGACCCGTGACTTCGTAGGAGACGACGCGGCGCGTCTTGTCGCCGTCCTTCAGCGTCAGTTCGCCCGTGCGCTCGATGGCGGCCTCGCCTTCGGGCAGGAGCGGCAGGCGCTTGTTCGGCGACTTGAGCAGCGCCCGCGCGAGCAGGCCAAACTCTTCGGGCGCGCCGTTGAGGCTGTTGTAGAAGGCGTTGGCGGCGAGTCGCTTCTCGCCCGCCTCGGCGGGATTCTTCCAGCGCGCCACGCCACCTTCGAACGTGTAGGTCTCGGAGACCGGCGCCTTGAGGTAGTCGTTGCCCGAGGTGTCGAGCGAGACGGGCAAGCCCTGCGCGTCGAGCTTGATGGTCGTCTTGTACTTGGGGCCGCGACCGCGGTCGTTGTACTCGAAGGCGAACTCACGCGCACCGTCGGGCCTAACCGTCGAGGTCTGGAAGCCCGCGGTGTTGCCCACGAGGATGACGGTGTAGCGCGTCACTTCCTGTGCGTGGGCCGGGGCGTGTGCGAGCAGACATGCGGCGAGCGCGGTAAAGAAGCCGACGAGCAGACGCTTCATGAAAGTCTCCTCCTTCTTTATGGCGTGCGACGGGCGAACAGTCAGAGCAGATTCTTAAACGCGTAGACGAGCGTGAGCAGGATAGAAGCGACGACGAGAATCAGCAAGACGAAAAAGAACGTCCCCAGAAACTCCTCGTTGCTCTCCACCGCGCCGCAGAGGGCCGACCTCGTCGGCGCCTTCTGCTTCTCCGAGCGCGCGCGCTCGCGCCGGACGAAGCGCGCGCGGAAGTTCTCGACGTTGCAATAGTCGCACAGACACGCGAACGCGCCCGCGTCGTATTCGACGGCGCCGCCGCACGCCTGGCAACTCGCCGTCTCGCGCCCGCGGGCCGCGCCCTCGAAGACGGGCACGGAGGGGAGCTTGACCCGCAGGCTCTTGCTCAAGGATGCGAGGAAGATGAAGACGACCATCCACACGACGAAGCCGAGCAGGGAGGAGAGCATGAGGAGGAACCCCCAGCCTTCGCCGAGCGCCGCGAAGGCACGGTCTACGGGGGCGTCGGGGAAGACGTTGCTGCCGATGACGACCGCGGGGAAGAGGATGAGCGGCTCGGCGAAGATGAGCAAGAGGAACGTCCAACGCGCGAGCGGCTTCGTCAGAAGGTTTGCCACGCGCCAATTTCTGACCGCGCTTTTGAGCAGCCCTTCGGCCTCGGACTTGAGCTTCAGGGCCGCGGCATAATCTTCGGGCGGGCGCCCGCGCGCCCCGCAGTAAGGGCAAACGGTCGCTTCACGGCGGAGCAGCACGGCGCCGCCGCAACTCTCGCAGTTGAGCGGCCGGAGCTTGGGCAGGCGTTCGAGCATCCGCCCGAACGCCTCGTCCGTCTCGGTCGCCTTCCGGCGGTCGGCCCTCAACTCCTGACGCAACGCTTCGAGCCGCCGGCTCAGCCTCCACCACAGCGCGCCCGAGACGGCGGGCAGCAAGGGGAGGGCGAACCCTTGAAGGAGGAAGACGACCAAGCAGAATTGATAGAAGTAAGCGAACACTCGTCGGAGAACCTTCCGCATTCGGCGTCGGGCGCGTGACACAGTAAACCGGCCGCCCCGTCCGTTCAACGTGTGGGCCGCGATTTAGGATGGAGGTTGGGTCTGTGTTATACAGGGCGCGGTTGACCCTTTAACTTTTCCGAGAAAGAAAAATGTCAGTCAAAGAGTTCAATCCGCAGTTCATGCAGGTCGGGGTGCTCACGGCGGCGCTCCAGGAACTCACGCCGCGCGAGGTGCGCGACCAGGACCCCGACCGCGCGATTGAAGAGTGGCTTGAGTTCGCGAGCCAACTCGGCGTCGATAACATACAGCTCTCGGCCGCGCTCCACCCGACCGAAGCAGACGTGCCCGCCGAAGCTCTGCTCGACCCCGTCGCCAACACGCTCGACCTGCGTCGGCCGTTCGACGACCGGCGCGCCCGGCGCGTGCGCGCGGCGATGGACGCCTTCAGGGTCGGACTCTCCGACCTCGCGTACTTCGACAACCTGCTCCACCACGACCCCGCCGTCCGCAGGAAGAAGCACGAGTTCATGCTCCGCGTCTTCGACGCCGCGGCCATCCTCGGCGTCGGCGCGGTCTGCGGCTTCGTCGGCAGAAACCTTCGGCTCGGGATGGACGAGAACCTCATCGACTTCGAGGAGCACTTCGTCCCGCTGCTGGTTGAGGCGAAGGCGCGCGGCCTCGTCTACCGCGTCGAGCAGTGCCCGATGCCCGGCTGGACGGTCGGCGACAGCTTTCACAACAACATCGCCTACGCGCCCGGCACCTGGATCGCGCTCCACCACATCTGCGAGCGGCACGGCGTCGGCGAACAGTTCCGCATCCACTACGACCCCTCGCACGCCGTCCTGATGGGGCAGGACACGCGCTCCGTCTTTCAATACCTGAAGGACGCGGGCTACAACTTCATCATCGGCGGCTTCCACGTGAAGGGGCAGGTCGTTAACTCGAAGGGCGTCGCGGCGTGGGGCTACGGCGGGCAGACGGTGAACCGCGGCGACTGGATCGGCGGGCTCCCATCGGAAGACCCGGCCGCCCAGGCGAACGCTTGGAAGCAGCAGACAGTGCTCAGCGAGCACGAGCTGCCCGGCACCGCGCGCCACGACCCGCTCGCGTACTTGCAAAACCGGAGCGTGGACTGGCTCGACCACCAACTGGCCGCGCGCGAGCTGTTAGAGCTCGACATCCCGAACACGCACCTCGTCGTCGAGCACGAATACCCGAAGGCGCGCATCCAGGACAGGGAGAAGCTGCGACCTATCCTGCAAGGCTCCATCGCCTTCACGCGCAAGATCGACGAGGCCGCCGCCTGCATGTACGCCCTTCAGCATGAGGTGCTGGCCTCGCAGGGCATCCCCGTCCAGGGCGTCGGCCGAGAGCCCTTCCGCTCCTGACATGAATTGCGGGATAGGGGTTTTGTGTGTTGGGGTTTTTGAACACCCCGGCGGGATCAACGACGCAAGA
>CAXTSK010000166.1:0-3955 GCA_964246655.1 uncultured Pyrinomonadaceae bacterium | reverse complement strand
CCCCTCCCCCCCTCCCCCCCCCCCCCCCCCCCCCCCACCCCCACCCCCCCCCCCCCCCCCCCCCCCCCCCCCAATTCATGCTCACTCGTGCCGCAGCGCCGTCATCGGGTCAACCCGCGTCGCGCGCCGCGCCGGCAGGTAGCAGGCGAGGAGCGCCGTCGCGGCGAGCAGCAGCGACACGCCCGCGAAGACCGACGGGTCGAAGGCGCTCACGCCGTAGAGCAAACTCTCCAACACGCGCGTCAGCGCGAAGGCCCCGGCCAGACCCGCCAGGAGCCCAAGCAACACCGGCCGCATCCCCTGACCGACCACGAGACGGAGCACGTCTCTGCGCCGCGCGCCGAGCGCGATGCGGATGCCGATCTCGTGCGTCCGCCGCGCCACCGAGTTCGAGATGACGCCGTAGACCCCGAGCGCCGCGAGCCCCAGCGCCGCGACCGCGAAGGCCGTCAGCAGCAGCGCGCTGAATCGCTGCGGGCCGAACGAGTCGGAGACGTACGCTTTCATCTCCTTGACGTTCGCCAGCGGCACGTCCTTGTCCATGGCGGCCACCTCTTCGCGGACGGCGTTGACGAGAGCCGTCGGGTCGCCCGTCGCGCGGACGGCCACGGACATGTGGTGCCAAGGGTCGTCGAGGTAAGAGACGTATATCTCCGGCACGGGCGCGCTGTCGGGCGTCACGTAGCGCGTGTCGGAGACGACGCCGACGATCTCGCGGGGGCGCGGCGTGGCGTAGCCAGCGAGGACGATCTGTTTGCCCAGAGGGTCTTCGCCGGGGAAGACGCGCCGCGCGAGCGTCTCGTTGACGAGGGCGACGCCCGGCGCCCCGTTGGTGTCCCGCTCGTTCAGGCCGCGCCCCTTCAGCAGCCGCACGCCGAAGGTCTTCAAATAGTCCGCGCTGACGCGGTGGTAAATTGAACCGTACTTGCCGCCGCCGTCCGGCCCTGTCTCTCTGCCGACGACCTTGAACTGCGCGCCGTGCTCCTCGCCGCTCAAGGGGACGCTCTGCGACACGGCGGCGGAAGAGACTCCCGGCAGCACCTCGACCCGCGTCAGGAGTTGTCGGTAGAACTCCACGCGCTTCTCCGGCGAGTTGTAACGGTACGGGAGCGAGATGTCGGCCGCGACGACGTGGGACGGGTCGAAGCCCAGCTCGACCTCTGTCAGGCGGACGAAGCTCTTGACCAGGAGCCCGGCGCCGACGAGCAGCACGAGACTGAGCCCGACCTCCGACGCCACCAGCGCGCCGCGCACGAGACTCCGGCGCCCGCCCGCGGCTCGCGTCCCCGACTTGAGCGCGTCGGTCAACTCCACCTTCGAAGCCTGTAATGCAGGCACGAGCCCGAACGCGAGCCCCGTCAGCGTGGAGACCAGCAGCGCGAAGCCGAGCACGCGCAGGTCGAGCCCCGCCTCCTCCGCGCGCGGGATGCCCGCCGGGCTCAGGGAGACGAGCAGACCCACTCCCCACTTCGCCAGCAAAAGCCCCGCGAGCCCGCCCGCCAAAGAGAGCGTCAGGCTCTCCGTCAACATCTGCCGGACGAGCCGCAGCCGCCCGGCCCCGAGCGCCGCGCGGACGGCCATCTCCTTCCGCCGCCCCGCGGCCTGGCCGAGCAGCAGGTTGGCGACGTTGGCGCACGCGATCAACAGCACCAGGCCGACGGCGCCGAGTAGCATCAGCAGCGCCGTCCGCGTGTTCCAGGTAATCGTCCGATCCAGCGGGTCGATGGTCGCGCTGCGGCCGGCGTTCTCGTCCGGGTACTGCGCGGCGAGCCTCAAACCGACGGCGTTCATCTCGGCGCGCGCCTGCTCGGCCGTCACCCCCGGCCGCATACGCGCGATGACCGTCAGGTAACGCCCGCTCCGGTTGGCCCTCTGCTCGTCGTTGAGGCCCATCGCCCTGTAGACTTCGTACCGCCTCGGCGAGATGATGAAGTCCGGCGGGAGCACCCCGACGACTGTGTAATCGGGGCCGTTCAGCTTGACGGTCTTCCCGACGACGTTCGGGTCTCCGCCGAACCGCCGCTGCCAGAGGCCGTGGCTCAGCAGCACCGCGCGCCCGGTTGGGGACATCCCCTCATCCGGCAGGAAGGTGCGCCCGAGGATGGGCCGGACGCCGAGCGCTCGGAAGAGGCTCGGCGTCGCGTTCGCCCCCGCGACGCGCTCGGGGCGCGTGTCGTCCTCGGAGATGTTATAGAAGTCTTCGGTGTAGGCGCCCATCTCCTCGAAGGAGCGGTTCTGCGCGCGCCAGTCGAGGTAGTTGGCCGGCGAGACGATGATGCGCGACTCCTCCGACTTCGCCGAGCACTCCCACACAGTCAGGAGTCGTTCGGGCTCCGGAAAGGGGAGCGGGCGGAAGACCACCGCATTCGTGATGCTGAAGAGCGCCGTGTTTGCGCCGATGCCGAGCGCGAGCGTGACGACGGCGACGAGGCTGAAGACCGGATTCCGGCGCAGCACGCGCAGCCCGAAGAGCACGTCCTGCCTCAGGTCTTCGAGAGGGCGCACGCCGCGCGCCTCGCGGCAACTCTCCTGCGACTGCGTGACGCCGCCGAAGTCGCGCAGCGCCGCGCGCCGCGCCTCCTCGGGCGTCATCCCTCCGGCGACGTACTCCGCGACCTGTCGTTCGAGGTGGTAGCGCAACTCCGTGTCGAGTTCACTGTCCAGCGAATCCCTCCGGAGCAGCGCGCGCAAACGTCTCCACAACCTTCCTAACATCTGTACGCCCTTTCACTTCAGCTTTCACAAACCGTCACTCGTAGCGCAGCGCGATTAACGGGTCTACCTTCGACGCGCGCCGCGCCGGCAGGTAGCACGCGACGAGCGCGACGAGCAGGAGCAGCAGCGTGATTAACGAGAACGTCGGCGCGTCGGTCGCGCTCACGCCGTAGAGCAGGCCCGACATCAGGCGCGTCAGCGCGAGCGACGCGAGCACGCCCGCCGCGACGCCGCCGAGCGCCAACGCCATCCCCTGCGAGATGATGAGCCGGTGCACGTCTCTGCGCTGCGCGCCGAGCGCCATGCGGATGCCTATCTCTCTCGCGCGCTGCGCGACCACGTACGAGAGCACGCCGTAGAGCCCGACCGCGCCGAGCACGAGCGCGACGAAGGCGAAGACGCCCGCAAGCGTCATGCTGAAGCGGCGCGGCCCGACGGTCTGCTCGACGAGCGACGCGAGCGTCCGCACGTTGCCGAGCGGCTGGTCGCGGTCGAGCGACTGCACCTCGCCGCGGATCGGCTCGACTAGTCGCGTCGGCTCGACTGAAGTCTTCACGATGAAGTCCATCGCGCGCGTGTAGCCGTCCGCCATCCCCTTCCTGATCTGCGTCCACGGCCGGTAGATGCCGGGCCGCCCCTCTTCGTCGAGCCCGCTCTGCCGCACGTGGCCGACGACCCCGACAATCTCGCACCAGGGTTCCTCGTCGCCGCCGAAGCGCACGCGCTTGCCGAGCGCGTCGCGGGACGAGCCGCCGGGGAAGTTCCTGCGGACGAAGTCGTCGTCAACGAGCGCGACGGGTGGCGTGTCGGCCGCGTCGCGCTCTTCGATGTAACGTCCGGCGAGCAGGCCGATGCCGAGCGTCTGGTGAAACTCCGCGCTCACCCACTGCACGTACGCGTCCGGCAGGTCGGCGGGGTTGCGCGGCTCGGGGCCGCCTTCGAGCCGGTAGCCGTGCTCGCTCGCCCGGCCGAACGGGAAGCCAGTCGCCAGACTCACCTGCCGCACGCCTTGCAGCGCCTCGACGCGCCGCTTGGCCTCCTTGAGGAAGGCGGTGCTCTGTTGGGAGTCGGTGTACTTGCCGTCGGGCAGGCGCAGCCGCAGCGTCAGCACGGCGCGCGCCTCGAAGCCGGGCTCGACGCTCATCAGTTGCCGGAAGCTTTGGAGCAGAAGCCCCGCCCCCACCAGCAGCACGAGCGACAGCGCGACCTCCGTCACGACCAGCCCCGAGCGCAGCCAGCC
>CAXTSK010000165.1:0-9357 GCA_964246655.1 uncultured Pyrinomonadaceae bacterium | reverse complement strand
GTGCGGAGGCGACGCGCGGCGTGCCCGTCGAGATCATCGAACTCTCGGGCTCGGTCGAACTCGCCCCCGTGCTCGGCCTCGCTGACTGCATCGTCGATCTGGTTGAGACCGGCCGCACGCTCGCGGAGAACGGCCTGGCCGTGGTCGAGACGATAACGGAGTCAACCGGCCGCCTCGTCGTCAACCGCGCCAGCTACCAGTTGAAGGCGGAAGCGGTCGGCAGGTTGATCGGCGACCTGGGCCGCGTCGTCGGCGGGGGAGGAGCAAAGGGTTGATAGAGGTCGTCACGGACAACAAACGACGGCGCGAGCGGCTCGACGCGATACACGCGCGCAGCGTCTCGGCCGACGCGGAGCTGACTTCGGTCGTCGCGCAGATCGTCGAGGACGTGCGCCTGCGCGGCGACGTGGCGCTTGTCGAATACGCCGTGCGCTTCGACGGAGTGCGCCTGCGCCCCTCGGAGCTGCGCGTCGAAGAGCGTGCGCTGCGCGAGTCGGCCGCGAGGGTTGACGCGCGCGTGCTCGAAGCCGTGCGCGCGAGCATCAGGAACGTCCGCGCTTTCCATGAAAGGGAGTTGGTCGAGAGTTGGGAGTTCGAGACGGCGCGCGGCGTCCGCCTTGGCCAGCGCGTCACGCCGGTCGAGGCGGCCGGCCTCTACGTTCCGGGCGGGACTGCGAGCTATCCGTCTTCGGTCGTGATGAACGTCGTGCCCGCGCAGGTCGCGGGCGTCGCGCGCGTCGCGGTCGTCACGCCGCCGCGCACGCTCGCAGACACGCCCGCCGTGGCCGCGACTCTTTTAGAGCTGGGCGTGACGGAGGTCTATCAGGTCGGCGGCGCGCACGCCGTCGCCGCGTTGGCTTATGGTACTGAAACGATCCCGCGCGTCGATGTCATCACCGGCCCCGGCAACAAGTTCGTCGCCGCCGCCAAGCGGCTCGTCTACGGCGCGGTCGGCATCGACTCGGTCGCAGGCCCCTCCGAGGTCGTCGTCCTCGCCGACGAGTCCGCGCGCGCGGACTTCATCGCCGCCGACCTCCTCGCGCAGGCCGAGCACGGCGAAGATGCCTCCGCAATTCTCGTCACGACGAATCTCAAACTCGCCGAACAGGTCGCCGCCGAGGTCGCGCGCCAGGCCGAAACTCTCCCGCGCAAATCTATCGTTACGCGCTCGCTCGCGGACTTCGGCGCCGCCTTCGTCGTCTCTTCAATCGAAGAGGCTTGCGAGATCGTCAACGAGCTTGCGCCCGAGCACCTCGAAATCATGACGCGCGACCCCGACGCGGCGGCCGCGCGCGTCCGACATGCCGGCGCCATCTTCTACGGCGAGCACACGCCCGAGGCCGTCGGCGACTACTTCGCCGGCCCCAACCACGTGCTCCCGACGGGCGGCGCCGCGCGCTTCTCCTCCGCGCTCGGCGTCCACAACTTCCAACGCCGCACCAGCGTCATCCGCTACACGCGCGAGGAGCTGCAAGAGACCGCGCCGCTCATCGCCGCGCTCGCCGAAGCGGAAGGCTTGGACGCGCACGCGCGCTCGGCCTTGATTAGACTGAAGGGTTGAAGAGGCAGATGGCGAACCCGCTCGACAAGATCAAGCCGCGCGTCCGCGAGTTGAAGGCTTACACTTTGAAGCCCGACCGCGGCGCGGTGAAACTCAACCAGAACGAGAACCCTTGGGGCGCGCCCGAGGCCGTGCGGCGCGAGACGTTGCGGCGGATGGAGGGGCGCGCGTGGGCTCGCTACCCGGACTTCGTGCCGGCGTCGCTGCACGAGAGGCTGGCGAGTTTTGCGGGCTGGCGCGCGGACGGCGTCGTCGCGGGCAACGGCTCGAACGAGCTGATTCAGGCGACGCTGATGGTGACGGTGGGCGAGGGCAAGCGCGTGCTCATCTCGGAGCCGACCTTCGCGCTCTACCGACAGGTCGCGACCGTGCTCGGCGGAGAGGTGTTGAGCGTCCCTCTCAACCACGAGCTTGCTTTCGACGTAAGTGCGCTCCGTGAAGCAATCGAGCGCGAGCAGCCCGACGTGACCATCCTCTGCTCGCCGAACAACCCGACCGGCTGCCGCATCGAAGAGGACGCGCTTGAAGAGTTATTGACTGCGACGAGCGGCATCGTCGTCATCGACGAGGCGTACTTCGAGTTCTCCGGCCGCACGGTCGCGCCGCTGCTCAAACGCCACGCGAACCTCGCGGTCTTCCGCACCTTCTCGAAGGCGATGGCGCTCGCGGGCCTGCGCGTCGGCTACCTCCTCGCCGCGCCCGAGCTTGCGCGCGAGGTCTCGAAGGCCGTGCTCCCCTACAACCTCAACGCCTTCTCGCAGACG
The DNA here is from genome assembly GCA_964246655.1 of uncultured Pyrinomonadaceae bacterium. Classification (GTDB taxonomy): domain Bacteria; phylum Acidobacteriota; class Blastocatellia; order Pyrinomonadales; family Pyrinomonadaceae; genus QHXN01. The sequence goes on along the minus strand of CAXTSK010000165.1, from coordinate 7,032 downwards.
GCGGCCGAGGTCGCCGTCGAGCTTTATGACGCGGAGCTGCGGCCGACGGTCGAGCGCATCGTCGCCGAGCGCGAGCGGCTTTACGCGGAGCTTCAGGAGATAGACGGACTCACGCCCGTCCGCTCGTGCGCGAACTTCATGGTCGCCCGTTCGGCGGTCGAGCCGCGGCGCGTCTACGACGAGTTGCTCGAACGCTTCGGCGTGCTCATCCGCGACGTGAGCGGCTACCCGATGCTTAAAGACTACTTCCGCATCAGCGTCGGCACGCCGGAAGAGAATGACCGTTTGCTCGAAGGCTTGTGCGACATCTTCGACGGGGAGGGAACGAAGAGCTTATGACGACCGGGCTACAGACGAACGTGCGCGAGGCCGAGGTGCGGCGCAGGACGAAGGAGACGGACGTGCGCGTCCGCCTCTCGCTCGACGGGACTGGACAGTCGCAGGTCTCGACCGGCGTCGCCTTCCTCGACCACATGCTGGAGCTGTTCGCGCGCCACGGCCTCTTCGACCTCGAAGTCGAATGCCGCGGTGACCTGCACATCGACGACCATCACTCGGTCGAAGACATAGCCATCACCCTGGGCCAGGCTCTCGCCGAGGCGCTCGGCGACAAAGCAGGCATCTCGCGTTACGGCGAGGCGACCGTGCCGATGGACGAGGCTTTGTGCCGCTCTGTGATTGACCTGTCGGGCCGCTTCTACCTCGTCTACGCGGTCGAGACGCGGCGGCAGACCATCGGCAACTTCTCGGTCGAGCTGGCCGAGCACTTCTGGCGCTCGCTCGCAGAGGCCGCGCGCTGCAACCTCCACATCGACTGCCTGCGGGGGCGCAACACGCACCACATCCTCGAAGGCACATTCAAGGCGACGGCGCGCGCCCTGCGCCGCGCGGTCGAGCGCGACCCGCGCGTCACCGGCGTCCCGAGCACGAAGGGCACTTTGTGAGCGTCGCGATCATCGATTATGGAGTCGGCAACCTGCGCTCGGTGGAGAAGGCTTTCCACGCGGGCGGGGTGGAGGCTGTCGTCAGTGCTGACGAAGAAGTGCTGCGCTCCGTCGAGAAGCTTGTGCTCCCCGGCGTCGGCGCGTTCCGCGCGTGCATGGAGGCCCTGACCGAGCGCGGCTTCGACCGGCTGGTGCGCGAGCGCGTGGAGGAAGGCACTCCGCTGCTCGGCGTCTGCGTCGGGATGCAGATGCTCTTCGAGGAATCCGAAGAGTTCGGCACGACGAGCGGACTCGGCTTCCTGCGCGGCCGCGTGCGCCGCTTCCCAGAGGGCCTGCGCGTGCCGCAGGTCGGTTGGAATCAGGTCGAGTGGAAGGGCGGGCACGCGCTCTCCGAAGGGATAAGTGACAGGACGTTCTTCTACTTCGTCCACTCCTTCTTCTGCGAGGCGGGCGAGCCGGACGCGGTCGTCGGCGAGACAGAGTACGGCATCACTTACCCTTCGGTCGTCGCCCGCGGCAACGTCTGCGGCGTGCAGTTCCACCCCGAGAAGAGTCAGGCCGCGGGCTTGCGTCTACTTAAGAACTTCGCCGAATCTCATGTTAGCTAAACGCATCATCCCGTGTTTGGACGTGGACGCGGGGCGCGTCGTGAAGGGCATCCGCTTCGTGTCGCTGGTGGACGCGGGCGACCCCGTGGAGCAGGGGAAGCGCTACGACCTCGAAGGCGCGGACGAGCTGACGTTCCTCGACATCACGGCCTCCTCCGACAAGCGCGCCATCGTCGCCGGCCTCGTCCGCAGCGTCGCCGACGAGGTCTTCATCCCGCTCTGCGTCGGCGGCGGCCTCGGCTCCATCGAAGACGTGCGCGCCGTGCTGCGCGCGGGCGCGGACAAAGTCTCGCTCAACACGGCCGCCGTCGAGCGACCCGAGTTGATAACCGAGGGCGCGACCGTCTTCGGCAGCCAATGCATGGTCGTCGCCATCGACGCGCGCCGCCGGAAGGAGGGCGAAGGCTGGGACGTGTACACGCACGGCGGGCGTCGGAACGTCGGCTGGGACGCGGTCGAGTGGGCCGTGCGCGCCGAAGAGTTGGGCGCGGGCGAGATTCTTTTGACGAGCATGGACAGGGACGGGACGCGCGACGGCTACGACGTGGAGTTGGCGCGCGCCGTCGCGGACGCCGTCTCCATCCCCGTCATCGCTTCGGGCGGCGCCGGGCGGCTCGAACATTTTTACGAGGCGCTGACGGCGGGCGGCGCGAGTGCCGTGCTCGCCGCGTCGCTCTTCCACTTCGGCGAGTTTCAGATCGGGGAGGTGAAGTCTTACCTGCGCGAGAGGGGAGTCGTGGTGAGATGACTTTGAGGCCGGAGGACGTACGGTTCGACGAGAGGGGCTTAGTCCCCGCGGTCGTGCAGGACGCGCGGACGCGCGAGGTGCTGACGCTCGCCTACATGAACGAGGAGAGTTTGCGCCGCACGCTCGGCGAAGGGCAGACGTGGTTCTGGTCGCGCTCACGCTCGGAGCTTTGGCACAAGGGCGCGACCTCGGGCAACACGCAGCGCGTCATCGAAGTACGGCTCGACTGCGACTCGGACGCCCTCGTCGTACTCGTCGAGCCGCGCGGCCCCGCCTGCCACACCGGTGCCGTCTCGTGTTTCAAACGTGATGAGGTTGAGAAGGACGCCGCACGCATCGGCGACGTGCTCGAAGAGCTTTACGAGGTCGTCGAACAGCGGCGGCGGGAGATGCCCGAGGGCTCTTACACGACGTACCTCTTCGAGAAGGGCTTGAACAAGATTCTGAAGAAGGTCGGCGAGGAGGCGGCAGAGACCATCATCGCGGCGAAGGACGAAGACGCCGCCGCGCTGACGGCCGAGACGGCCGACCTCGTCTACCACCTCATGGTCCTCCTGGTCGAGCGCGGGTTGCCGCTCGAAGCGCTTGCCGGCGAGCTGGCACACAGGCGCGGAGGAGGGAAGTCGAATGAGTGACGCCGGGTTGAGAGAGCTGCTCGACTTCTCAGTCTCCGCCGCGCGCGAGGCGGGCGAGATAACCCTCAAATACTTCCGTCAAAAATTCGAGACGCGCCTGAAGGGCAAGGACAACTTCGTCACGCAGGCCGATGTCGAGGCCGAGGAGTTTCTGCGAAGCGAAATCCTGAAACGCTTCCCCGGAGATGCAATCGTCGGCGAGGAAGGCGGCGAGAGAGCGGGCACCTCCGGCCGGCGCTGGATCATCGACCCCATCGACGGCACGTACTCCTTCGTCCACGGCGTGCCCTTCTACGGCGTCCTTTTAGGCTGTGAGGTGGACGGCGACCCCGCGGTCGGCGTCATCAACATCCCCGCGCTCGGCGAGGTCGTCTACGCGGCGAAGGGGCTCGGCTGCTTCTGGAACGGCGAGCCCGCGCGCGTCTCGCAGACCGAAAGGCTCGAAGACGCGCTGCTGCTCTCGACCGACTTCGGCTCGTGCGCGCGCCACGGCTTCGGGGCGGCGGGCGAAGCTTTACAACTTCGCGCGGCTCAGCGGAGAACCTGGGGCGATTGCTACGGGTACGTCCTCGTCGCCACCGGGCGCGCGGACGTGATGCTCGACCCGGCGATGAACGTCTGGGACTGCGCCGCGCTCCTGCCGGTGCTGGAGGAGGCGGGCGGAACGTTCACGGACTGGCAGGGGCTTCGGACCATTCACTCGGGGAACGCCGTGGCGACCAACGGGGCTCTGTTCGGCGAGGTCATGCAGATTATCAAGGAAAACAGCCATACTTCCTAAATTTCCTCACTCCCGCGAGTCAAAAAAGCCGGAATCTTCCGTCTAACTTGCTCCATGTGTGTCATTAGTCTACACTACTCGACGGAAAGAGGGGGCTGAGGCTCTTTGACTCGAAAAACTGTCTTCCGCTTGACGACCAGAAAAGCGGCGAACGACAGTTTCTCCTGCTATTTCTTCACTTAAGAAAAACTCTCGCGGCTGGCATGGGCATTGCTGAAAGGATTTTGCCGGTCTATGTCTGGCCGGCAGTAAGATACACAGGAGAGGTTTTGGCTTTCCCCGAGGCGCCGGGTCGAAGCTTTCCGAAGACTCGAAACCGGCGCCTTTGAAATAATAGACAGCGGCCTGCTATCCCAGGCGGCCCGCGCAGATGAGATGAAGGGACGAAGGATGAAATCGATTAAGCACGCAGAGAAGGCACTGGCGACCGTCGCGGGCGGCCTCTTCAACACAATTCAGTTTTTCAACCAGTACAGGCCGAAAGAGTCGTTCACGCCGAAGTGGTCGGACAAGCCCCTGCTCAAGTCGTGGCAGAAGTCGAAGCCGCCGCTCGGCTTCCCCCGCACCACCGATAGCCTCTGCCCGAAGTGCGTCATCGAGGCGCGGAACAAGATTCTGAACGCCCCGACCATCGACCCGTCCATCCTCGTCCAGGAGAAGGTCGGCGAGATTAAGGCCCAAATCATCGAGCGCGACGGCCAGATCTGGATGGTCAAGGACTGCCCCGTCCACGGCCACTTCGAGGACATCATGGCCATCGACTCGACTTTCCTCAAGCACATCGAGGCCAATTTCCCCGGCCGCGACATCCAGGCGCACAACGACGAAGGTCTGCACGACCACGGCTCTTCGTCCATCAAGTTCGGCCGCGGATCGGTCTTGACCATCGACCTGACGAACCGCTGCAACATGATGTGCGACCCATGCTTCATGGACGCCAACCAGGTCGGCTTCGTCCACGAGCTTTCGCTCGATGAGGTCAAGGACATCCTCGACAAGGCCATCTCGATTAAGCCGCGCCGCCAGATGTCTGTGCAGTTCTCGGGCGGCGAGCCTTCGATCTCGCCGCACTTCATCGAGGCCATCCGTTACTCGCGCAAGGTCGGCTACAACTCCGTCCAGTGCGCGACCAACGGCATCGAGTTCGCCAAGTCGAAGGAGTTCGCGAAGGAAGCGGCCGAGGCGGGTCTGCGCTACGCCTACTTGCAGTTCGACGGCATCGGCAACGACGCCAACTCGCACCGCCAGGTCGGCAACCTCTTCGACGTGAAGCTGCGCGCCATCGACAACCTGCACGAGGCGGGCGTCGAGATCGTGCTCGTCATCACGTTGGTCAACGGCATCAACAACGACCAGGTCGGCTCGGTCATCCGCTTCGCGCTCGACAACCCGAAGAAGATCGCCTTTCTCTCGTTCCAGCCCGTCTCGTTCACCGGCCGCGACGAGGAGATCACCGACGAGCGCCGCATGCAGCAGCGCTACACGCTCTCGCACCTCGCCTACGACGTGAAGAAGCAGGTCGGCATCACCGAGCCGACGCGCGACTGGTTCCCGCTCTCCTTGATGGGCGCCTTCGCCGACTTCGCCGACCTCGCGCACGGGCCGGACGCCGAGTGGGGTCAGGTCTCCTGCGGCTGCCACCCGAACTGCGGCGTCGGCACGGCCGTGATGATCGACAAGGAGACGAAGGAGATGGCTCCCGTCCCCGAGTTCCTGAACATCCCCGGCCTCGTCCACGACATGAAGCGCATCACGGACGCCGGGCGCGGCAAGTGGATGTCGAACATGCTGATGGGCCTGACGCTCCTGAAGCACTACAACCCGTACAAGGCGCCCTCGCAGTTCTCGCTCTACGAGCTGTTCAAGAAGTTCGACAAGTCGTTCGGCCTGACGGGCCGCACCTACGGCCGCGTGGACGGCAAGCGCTCGAAGCAGGACATCGAGGCGCGCCGCGCCGACCGCTGGAACTTCCTCTTCATCGCGGGCATGTGGTTCCAGGACTTGTTCAACTACGACTTCCGCCGCACCGAGATGTGCATCATCCCCTACGGCACGCAGGAGGGCGAGATTTCGTTCTGCGCCTACAACACGGGCATCGGCTGGCGCAACATCATCGAGCAGATGCACCAGAACGCGACCGTCGCGACGTGGTACAAGGAGCACGGCCGCCACGAGATCTTCGCCAAGAACAAGGAGGTCGAGCTGCCCGAGACGGCCGTCAGCCTCGTCCTGAACGAAGTTGACTTGCAGCGCCCGAACAAGCCCCAGATGGAAGGGCCGAAGACGGCGGCCGAAGAGGCGGCGGCGATGCGCAAGCTCTACCAGGAGATGGTCCTGAAGAAGAAGCTCGGCGCGGACGTGGAGAGGAACACGCCCGTCCAGATCAAGGGCCTCTCGCGCAAGACGACGGAGACGACGAACGCCTAAGTTTCGTCCGATTCTCGAAACCGGTAAGCCCCGCGGACGTGAAAATCCGCGGGGCTTTTCCTTCGGGCGCCCTCGCTTGAATAAATCATTACGTTAAGGTGTAATGTCTGGCGGTTTAATCGTATGGTTCGCATTCTTCTGACAAACGACGACGGCATACATTCCGACGGCCTCACGAAGTTGGAGGAGGCTCTGCGCGAAGTCGGCGACGTGTACGTCGTCGCGCCCGCCTCGGAGATGAGCGGCGCTTCGCACAGCCTGACGCTGTCGCGCCCGCTGCGCATCCGCCGCATCGACGCGCGCCACTGGACGGTGGACGGCACGCCGACCGACTGCGTCACGCTCGCGCTCAACCAAATCCTCGGCCCCGAGGAGATGCCGGACATCTGCTGCTCCGGCATCAACCACGGCGGCAACCTCGGCGACGACGCGACCTACTCGGGCACCGTGGCGGGCGCGCTCGAAGCGACCATCCTCGGCGTGCCGGGGCTTGCCTTCAGCCTCGTCGCGCGCGAGAACTTCGACTTCACGCAGGCCGCGCGCTTCGCCGTCACGGCCGCGCGCAAAGTCCTCGAAGAGGGGCTGCCCGAGGGCACGCTCCTCAACGTCAACGTCCCGGCTGGCGAGATCGCGGGCGTGCGCGTCACGCGCCAGGGCATCAAGAAGGCGCGCCCCATCATCACCGAGCACATCGACCCGCGCGGCAAGGCTTACTACTGGATCGGCGAGGAGTATTTCGGGACGAGCACGGAGGACGGGACGGACTACGCGGCGGTCGAGGCGGGGTGCGTCTCGGTCACGCCTCTGCGCAGCGACATGACGAACCACAGCGCGCTCGACGCGCTCGACCTCTGGAACCGTTTGGGCGCCGAGGCGGTCGGGGTCGGGG
>CAXTSK010000164.1:0-9360 GCA_964246655.1 uncultured Pyrinomonadaceae bacterium | reverse complement strand
GAGGCGCTCGGCGGCGCGGCGCGGCCGCAGTCGACCGCGATCGTGCGGCTGCAGGGGCTGACGCTGCTGGTCGCGGTGCTGACGCTGGGCTTGAGCATCGGCATCAACACGGCGGTCTTCAGCGTCGTGTACGCGGCGCTCGTGCGGCCGCTGCCCTTCGCCGAGCCGGAGCGTTTGGTCGTCGCCGCGGCCGAGAACAGGCGCGGGGGCGCGGCCGAGGTGCGCGGCGTCGCGCCCGCCGACTTCGTTGATTGGCGCGCGCAGAGTCGCGCCTTCGACGGCCTCGCCGCATACACCGGCGGGGGCCTCACGCTCGACACGGGCGGCCTCCCCGAGGCGGTCTCGGGCGTGCGCGTCTCGGAAGACTTTTTCCCACTGCTCGGCGTCGCGCCCGCGCTCGGTAGAACGCTCGCGCCTGAAGAGTTCGTCAACGCGGGGCCGCGTCCCGTCGTGTTGAGCCACAGGCTGTGGCAGCGGCGCTTCGGCGGAGACCCGTCGGTCATAGGTAAACAACTGTCGCTCGTCGGCGGCGGGAGCGCGACCGTCGTCGGCGTCATGCCGGAGCAGTTCAGGTATCCGTCATACGCCGAAGTCTGGACGCCTCTGCCGAGCCAGTCGGGCGAGCTGCGGCAGCGCACGAGCCGCTATTTCTCGGTCGTCGGCCGCATCAAGCAAGACATGACGCGCGCGCAGGCGCAGGAGGAGTTGAGCGGGGTGGCCGCGCGGCTCGCCGAAGCTTACCCCGACTCGAACGCGGACTGGGGCGTGCGCCTCATCTCGTTGCGCGAGACCCTGGTCGGGACGCAGGCGCGAACGGCGCTGCTCGTCCTCTTCGGCGCGGTCGGGTTCGTGCTACTCATCGCGTGCGCGAACGTCACCAACCTTCTGCTCGCGCGCTCGACCTCGCGTTACAAGGAGATGGCCGTGCGCGCGGCGCTCGGCGCGACGCGCTGGCGGGTCGTGAGGCAACTGCTCGCGGAGAGCGTGCTGCTGACGCTCGCGGGCGGCGCGCTGGGCGTGGTGCTGGCGCTGTGGGGAGTCGAAGGGCTGCTCGCGCTCGTGCCCGAGGAGTTGCGTTTCGCGCGGCTCGACGAGGCGCGGGTGGACGGTTGGGTGCTGGCCTTCACGGCGTTCGTTTCGCTGTCGGCGGGGCTGCTGGTGGGGCTTCTGCCGGGGCTGAAGGTCTCGAAGCCCGACCTCAACCTCGCGCTCAAAGAGACGGGAAGGGGCGCTTCCTCGGAGCTGCGCGTCCGGCGCGCGCGCGGCCTGCTGGTCGTGGCGGAGATCGCCGTGACGCTCGTGCTGCTCGTCGGCGCGGGGCTCCTTCTGCGCAGCTTCATACGCCTGCAACAGACTGACCTCGGCTTCGAGCCGCGCAACCTCCTGACGCTGACGGTCGGCGCGCCCACGCAGTTGTACGGCCAGACCGCGCAGCGCGCCGCATACTTCGGGAAGATGCAGGAGCAGCTCTCGGCGCTCCCCGGCGTGCGCGCCACCGCCCTCGCTTCAAGCCTCCCGCTCGACTGGGTGCTCAACTTCTCTTACGGCGTCGAAGGGCGGCCCGCGCGCCCCGGTGAAGAGCCGCAGGCCGACTACCTCTCGGTCAGCCCGAACTATTTCGAGGTGATGCGCATCCCGCTCGTCCGCGGCCGCGGCTTCACGGAGCGCGACGCCGAGGGCGCGCCCGCCGTCGCGCTCATCAACGAGACGATGGCGCGGCGCGTTTTCCCCGGCGAAGACCCTCTGGGTAAGCGCGTCGTCATCGACTACATGGAGCGGCGCGTGCCGCTTGAGATCGTCGGCGTCGTCGCCGACACGAAGCAGACGGTCGGGCAACCGACCAACATACAGATTTACGACTGCTACTTGCAGCGCCCGTGGCTCTCATCCTCCTTCATCGTGCGCACCGAGGGCGACCCTGCGGCGCTCGCGCCTGCGGCGCAGAGGGCAGTCCGCGAGGTGGACGCGGCGCGCGCGGCCTCGGGCGTGAAGACGATGGAGCAGTTACTCTCGGAGTCGGTCGCGCAGCCGCGCTTCTACGCGCAACTCCTGACGGCCTTCGCCGCGGTGGCGCTGCTGCTCGCGGCGGTCGGGGTCTACGGCGTGATGAGCTACACGGTCACGCAGCGGACGCATGAGATCGGCATCCGCGTGGCGCTCGGCGCGCGGGGCGGCGACGTGGTGCGTATGGTCGTCCGGCAGGGCATGGCGCTCGCGCTCGGCGGCGTGTTGGCGGGATTGGCCGCGGCCTTCGCTTTGACGCGCGTGCTCGCGAGCCTGCTCTACGAAGTCTCCGCGACCGACGCCACGGTCTTCGCCTTCGTCTCGCTGCTGCTCACGACGGTCGCCCTCCTCGCCTGCCTCCTCCCGGCGCGGCGCGCGACGAAGGTCGATCCGATGGTGGCGCTTCGCTACGAATGACGAATGCGGAGTGATGAATGATGAATGAGAAGCGGCTTGCTCTTAATTCATCATTCATCGTTCATCACTTCTCTTGCCTTTGCTTCGGCGGGGCGTGCGTGTCAAACTCTTAAAATCAGATGCCCGACTCAGTAGCCTTTTTACAACATATGCCTCGTGTACTTATCGCTGATGACCAGCCGGCCGTGATCGAGGCCCTACGCCTCCTGTTGAAGGGCGAGGGGTTCGAGACGCGCGCCGTCGCCTCGCCCACGGACGCGGCCGAGGCGCTCTCGCGCCAGTCGTTCGACGTGGCGCTCATCGACCTCAACTACACGCGCGACACGACCTCGGGTCAGGAGGGCTTAGACCTCCTCGCGCGCCTGCGCGAGCTCGACCCGACGCTCCCCGTCGTCGTCATGACCGCGTGGGGCAGCGTCGAGCTGGCGGTGGAGGCGATGCGGCGCGGCGCGCGCGACTTCGTGCAGAAGCCTTGGGACAACGCGCGGCTGCTCACGATCCTGCGCACGCACACGGAGCTGGCGAGCGCGCTCCGCAAGGGCGAGCGGCTCGAAGCCGAGAACAAGATGCTGCGCGAGGACGGCGGCAACGGCGAGAAGCCTCTGCTCATCGCCGAGTCCGAGGCGATGCAGCCCGTGCTCGACCTCCTGCGCCACGTCGGCCCCTCGGACGCGAACGTCCTCATCACGGGCGAGAACGGGACGGGCAAGGAGGTCGTCGCGCGCACGCTCCACGCCCTCTCGCACCGTGCCTCGAAGCCGATGGTCGCCGTCAACGCCGGCGCGCTCGCCGAAGGGACTTTCGAGTCCGAGCTGTTCGGGCACGTCCGCGGCGCCTACACCGATGCCAAGACCGACCGCGTCGGGCGCTTCGAGCTGGCCGACGGCGGCACGCTCTTCTTAGACGAGATCGCCAACGTCCCCGTCAACCTTCAGCCGAAGCTCCTGCGCGTGCTTGAGACCGGCGAGTTCGAGCGCGTCGGCTCTTCGCAGACGCGGCGCGTGGACGTGCGCGTGCTCTCGGCGACGAACTCGAACCTCAAGGAGGAGGCCGCCGCGGGCCGCTTCCGGCAAGACCTCTTCTTCCGACTCAACACGGTCGAGATACACCTGCCGCCCCTGCGCGAGCGCCCCGAAGACATCGGGGCGCTGGCCGAGCACTTCCTCCGCCGCCACGCGCACCGCTACCGCAAACCCCTGCGCGGCTTCGACCCGGCCGCGGTCGAAGTCATGCGCGCCTACACGTGGCCCGGCAACGTGCGGGAACTCGACCACGTCGTGCAGCGCTCCGTCCTGCTGGCGCGCTCCGACGAGGTGAAGCCGGCCGACCTCGGCCTCCAGGCCGCGGGCGGCGGCGGCGAGCGCCGCCTCGAAGAGATGAGCCTCGAAGAGGTCGAGCGCCTCCTCATCCAGAAGGCGCTCCGCCGCTTCGGCGGCAACGTCAGCCAAGCGGCCGAAGCCCTCGGCCTTAGCCGCAGCGCCCTCTACCGCCGCATGCAGAAGTACGAGATTTAGAGCCCGCGCCCCGCCTGGGCCAGCGCAACAGATTGTCAACCATACCTTTGCGGTGCAGTCATCCGACCACCCGTAGGCGCTGTGGAACGATTCTGGAACTGGGCCTCGCCGCGATCTCCGTCGCCGCGAGCAGACTGTCCTCGTCCGGGTGGACGTAGCGCTCGGTCATCTTCGTATCCGAGTGGCCCATCAGCCGGGCGATCTTCTTGAGATTCACGTCCGCGTCACCTAGACGTGACCCATACTCGTGCCGCAGATCATGGAAGCGGAAGCCGGAGAGCCCGGCCCGGCCGCACGCCTTACGGAATGAGTTATCGACCTGGCTGCGCCTAAGTGGCTGGCCAGAATCATCCGTAAACAGGTGCTCGCCGGTTGCCACTTGGCAGAGCATAGATAGCAGCTCGCGTACCTCCGCGCTCATCGGGTTACCCTCTGTCTTACGTGGATCCCTTTTCCACTTCGGGTTGATGACGTAGACGCGATTGCGCGCGAAATCAACGACCGACCTCCTCAGCTCGATCAGCTCACATTGCCTGAAGCCAGTCCACAGGGCGAGCCTAATCATGGGCTTGAGATAGCCTGGGCCTGTCTCCGCGCCACGGAGCAGCGCTTCCTCTCTTTCGGAGGTCAACCGCGTGTGCGCTAACTCTTCCACATGTAGTTTCCGCACCTTGAGGCAGACGTTCTCGCGAAGGTACTTATGCTCTACCGCCCGCGAGAGCATGAAGGAGAGAGTTGCCAGGACGTTGTTGACCGTGCGCGGTGAGCGCTGATTACCATAGCGCGTCGGTGTCTTGAGGTAGTCGGTTTTGAACCGCTCGACGGCGAGCTGCGAAATCTGCGCCAGCGTGCGGCCCGCGAAGTAGTCAGTGAGCACGCGCAGGGGCTCGTTTATGGTGTCGCTGTGGTGCTGCCTGGCCCACACGAGATACTCATTCTCCGCAAAGTCTGAGAAGAGTTTTTGTTTGCCCTTATGCCCATAAACGCCGTCATGCACTTCCTGACGAGCCCGGCGTTCGGCCTCCTCGGCCTGCTTCATCGTGCGCGCCGTCTTGACGGTCTCTTTGTAAGTCACGCCGTCAATCGTGAATTTAAAGTAGAAATTCCCGAGACGAATCTTTCCCGTCTCGGGGTCTTTGTACTTTCGCCTGTAAACAGCCATGTGAGCCTCCCGTGCCGGTTGCGGCCATCACAGAAGGTGCCGCGCATTCTCTCCTACTCAGCTCACCAGCTTCAACCTCTGCCGCCGCGCCTCTGAGATAGCCCACTCGTCCACGGCCGCGCGCTTGTAGCGCGGATCCCCGCCGGCGTACGAGGAGGGGAAGGGGTTCTGGTCCGCCGGCCTGGCCGACCACTCGGCGATGCTGCGATCCGAGACGCCCAGGTACTTCGCAGCCTCGGCCCGCGTCAGGTAAGTCTTATTCGCAATAAGCACCTGTTCGCGGATGACCCGCTCGGTTTGAGCGTCGAGTGCGTCGGCGCCCGACGGCGCCGCCTTCTCCTCGCGCGACGCCAGCGCCTCGGCCACGACGCGCCGGATGCGCGCGTCGAGCTGTTCAAGTAGCGCGTCCATCACATCTCCCCTCGACCTCTCGCGGGAGCCTCTCCCGCCTCCTCACGGCGCGGCTCGTCGAGCGCCTTCAGCTTCGGCCTCACGGCCTGGATGAGCTGCGCCGTGGCCAGCTCCCACAGCCACTCGGGCTGAGTGTCGAAGAGCCGGACGAAGCGGCGCAGCTCCCGCTCCACCTCCCGCCACAGCGCCTCACGCCCCGGCTTCGGTCTGGCCACCCGCGCCCCCCTCGGCCGCGTCCCACTCGGTCAGGTACTGCACGTGCTCGGCCCGCAGCTCGGCGAAGACTCGCTCGACCTCCACGCGCAGGATCTCTTCGGCCTGCTTCGCCGTCTTCGCCTGGAGCCGCGGGGCGAGCTGCTGCGGCAGGGTGACGGCAAGGCGCGTGTAGAGCGAGCGGATGACCTCCACCAGGTCGGCGCGCACGTCGTCCGATGGCACCATCTCCCCGCGCTGCTTCTGGAGCTTCAGCTCGGCGAGCCCGGCCTCGGCTTCGAGCTTGCGCCCCCGCGCCTGCTGGAACTCCTCGGCCTCCTCGGCCTGGAGCGGCTGCGCGATGAAGCTCTGTACCACGTCGGAGAGGCGGTAGAGCTTCCCCTTCGGGCCGGACTCCGGCGGCGTCACCCCTTCGAGCCGTGCGGCCAGCGTGCGCCTATCGACGCCGGCCATCCGCGCCAGCGCGCTAATCGAGTAGCCCTTCTCAGTGCCCGTCTTAGTTCCCATGATCATCATTCTCCCCTTCGTTGTCAGTCGAACGTTTCCCCTTGCTCTGCCAGGCGCTCCCGACTCACCTGGCTGATGGCCACGGCCAACAGAAAGGCTTTGAGGTCCATGCCGGGATCCACGCGCTTCAGTATCGCCTCGGTCGCCATCAGGTAATCGTCCCGGTCGAAGTGGCCCCCGTTCGCGATGACGGTCTCACACTCCCGCCCGTGCTCGCCGAGCGCCTCCGCCGAGTCCCACCTCGCCCCGCAGTCACAGAAGAAGACCTCCCGCTCCGGCAGCGACGGACGCGCGGCGCGCGCCGGACGGGACGGGCGGTGCCACCGCCGCTTCTTTCCGCTCCCGTGCTTCTTCACCATGCCCTCCTCCCGCGGCTTACATCCCGGCCGCGCGCGGCTGCCCGTGACCTGTCAGCCACCGGGCGGCCTTCTCGACCGTCTCGCGCACGTAGTTGTCGCGCCGGCGCGCCCCGGCCTTCCCGCCGATCCGGATCAGCTCGGCCTCGACGGCGGCGCGCGGGTGGCCGAGGCTGAGCGCGCGCACCGCCCACTTACTCTCGGCGCGCGAGCGGTCACCGCCGGTCTCGACGAGGTACTGCGCCATGTCCGGCCACTCGTCAGCGCCGGGGAAGCGGCCCCGGATGGCGCGTGCAGCCTCAGAGCTGGGCTTGGGCCGTGGCGGCGCGAGCAGCCCCGCAGCCTCCTGCTCCGCGGCCGACGCCCGGCGGCCGTAGGCGGCGCGCAGGAGCTGCACGCGCGGGCTCTCGCCGTCCGGGTAGCGGCGCTTCGGCTTGCGGTTGAGGCTCCCCGGCCAGCGCAACGCGCCGTAGGCACCGCCGTTCGCCCCCGTGGGCTCCAGGCGCTTCAGGAGGCGCCGACGCAGCCCGTCGTACTGCTCAGGGGTGAGATCGTCGGCCAGGGCGATCCAGGCCTGCGCGCTGCCCGGGCTCGTCGCGAAGTGAATGAAGGTGAAAGGCTCGACGAGCGCGAGGACCTCGGCCGGGCAGTCGTCGAGCTGGAGCAGGCGCGTCTCGCCTTTGAAGTGCGCGCGCACCGTCATGCTCACGGCCGGCGCCTGGTCGGTGCGCTCCAGGTAGAGGGGCAGCCGCTCGACGAACTCGGGCACCGTCACCTCTTCGGCACAGACGCAGTTGGCCGGGTCGTTGCGGCCTTTGGTATCATCGACGAACACCACCTTCAGACGACCGACGCCGACGCTCGCGAAGGCGCGCGCGGCCGCCTCCGCCTCGTCCCGGGAGACGCCCCGCGGCTCCGGCTCCGGGTCATGCTCGCGCACCTCGTACGCCGGCACCCCCTCTGCGGACTGGATGTCCGCAGGGGCTCCTGCGGATTCATCGGTTTTGGCGGGAAAATCGTCGGTCTCGTCGGGCGAAAATGCGCGGTCGGCATCCGCAGAGGAATCCGCGGCGGCGGGATCGTTTTCGCTGCTGTCTGCCATTGTTAACACACGGCGGAGGGGGAGGGCGTGGCCGGTCGCCTTCTCCCACTCCGCAGCCAGGCGCTCGAGCAGGAGCATGCCCGCCGCGTCGATCTCCTCCTCGGGCAGCCCGGCGGCCAGGGCGCCGCAGCTCCTCCCCGCCCTCACGGCGAGCTGCTCTAGCCGCTCCGTCGCCGGCGCCTCCTCCCCCCGCGGCTGCGAGACCTTCTGCTCCCCGGCCGGGCCGGTCGGCTTCCAGTCGGGTGCATAAGGCTGATGCGAGGCCCTGAACTCCTCGACGTACTTCCGCGCGGCCAGCCGGAAGCGCGGCACCCCGTAGCGCCGGCCCTGCTGCTTCGCCAACCGCATGACCTGCGCGAGCAGGTCGGTCAGGTGGTCGATGTAGTCGGCCGCCTTCCGCTCCCGGTTGGCCTTGAACTCGGGGGCGGCGCGCTCGAAGAGGGCGAGCTGTGTGACGCGCTGGAGACGGTGGACATCCGCCCAGCCGTCGCGGCGCCAGGCGCGCGCCAGCGTGCCCTTGATCCGGCGCTCATCCTGCTCTGTGAGCCCGCGCGGGATGAGGACGCGGCGGCGGTAGGCCTCGGCCGCCCAACTCGGCAGCGAGAAGCGGCGGAGCCTGGAGCGGCCGTCGTCGGCGCGGCGGGCCGCATCAATGAGGGCGCGGTAGGCGGCGGCGGCGTTGCGCCAGATCTCCTCGGCCTGCTCCTGCCCGTAGAGGCGCGCCAGCTCTTCGCCGTGGACTTCGCGCAGGTAGGCCATCACGGCCGCGCTGGCGGCGAGGACATCGGAGATCCACCGCCTGGCGGCCAGGGTCTTCTGGTCGGCCTCGTGCTCTTCGGCGTGGGTCGGGGGCTCGGCGGTGGGTGGCTCTGCCTCAACGAGGAAGTCGTCGGGGTGGACGTAATGGGTGGTTCCGTTCGGGGGTTTTTGTGCTACACTCATGTCGGTTAACTCAGTCGGTTAATCACAACCTTTGTTCCGCGAGAACAAAACCCGGAGCCCCGAGAGCTGCTAACTCTCGGGGCTTCACCTTTTCCGCTTAGGCTTCCCCTCACTGGCCCGATCAACGAGGTGCTCCAGGCGCTGGAGGTGCTCGCCGGCGGCCGCGGCGAGGGCCTGGCCGATCTCGCCGAGGTCTGAGAGCACTTCACTCAGCGCCAGTGGCGAGTGGATGAGGGGGCTGTGCTCGGGGAGCAGCCCGAGCTGACGGACGACCCAGAAGAGGGATTCGCAGAGCTGGAGCGAGCGGGTGCCCTGCACCTGGAGCAGCATGTGCTCGGAGAGCGCGTCGGGGTCGCGGCCGATCTCGTGGAAGATGACGAGCGGAATCTCGACGTGGTAGACGGGCGCCTCCTCCGGCATCAACGGAGCCCTCCGGCCGCCAGCGCGGGCGTGCGGCTGTGCGTAGCGACATCGATGTCAGCGGCCTCCTCGATGGAGAAGAAGGTGATGGGGCGGGAGAGCGCCGGCGCGAGGGCGCGAGGACGCCGGCGGCGCAGAGGGGTGAGGCCGCGCAGCTCGTCGAGCCGGGAGAAGAGCAGCCGGCGCTCGACGTTGTTCTCGGCGATGCGCGCCGACAGCTCCCGCACGGCCGCCGCGATGGGCTCGAACTCGACGACCGCCGCGGAGGCGGCGGGTGGTCTCAGCTCTACGACGTTACTCATCATCGTCGCT
>CAXTSK010000163.1:3616-9410 GCA_964246655.1 uncultured Pyrinomonadaceae bacterium | reverse complement strand
CCGAATGCCTCGCCTACATCGAAGAGGTCTGGACGGACATGCGCCCCCTGAGCCTCCGCAAGCAGATGGAAGAGGGCCAAAGCTAGTCTCGCGCCCGCCTGCTCATCAGCCCATGCAGACAAAAGGCTCCGTCACCCCCTGGCTCGTCTCTTACGGGCCAACAACGCGCCCGCGCGCAAGGCTCTTCTGTTTCCCTTACGCGGGCGGCTCGGCTCACGTCTTCCGTCAGTGGCCGCGGCACCTGCCCGAGGGCGTGGAGGTCTGTGGCGTGCAGCCGCCGGGGAGGGGCAGCCGCCTGCGTGAGCGGCCGTTGACAAGTGTCGGGGAGATTGTCGCCGCCGCGGCGTCGGCCCTGCTCCCTTTCATGGACGTGCCCTTCGCCTTCTACGGGCACAGCATGGGCGCCTTGATCGGCTACGAGTTGGCGCGGCGGCTCCGGGAAGAGGGGCGGCCCGAGCCTTTACACCTCATCGTCTCGGGCTGCCGCGCCCCGCAGTCGCCGGACGCGCGCGACATCACTCACGACCTGCCGGAACCGGAGTTCGTCGAGGAACTCCGCCGCCTCAAAGGGACGCCGGCGGAGGTGCTCGAACACGAGGAACTGCTCCGCCTCATGCTGCCCTTGCTCAGGGCCGACTTCGCCGTCGCACAGACCTACAGTTATTCGGAGGGGCCGCGGCTCGGGTGCCGGCTCACGGCCATCGGCGGGTTGGAGGACGAGGATGCGACGCGCGAGCAGATGGCCCCGTGGCGCGAGATGACGAGCGGCGCCTTCTCGCTTCACATGCTGCCCGGCGATCACTTCTTCCTGCATAGCTCACAAGCCATGCTGCTCGATATCATCGCGCGGCAACTGGCAAAGCTCGGCGGCGGCAACGCGTGAGCGCGGGCGACGACAGCGCGCCGACCTGCTCCTGGGAACCGGCCCCGCAAAGACCGCGTTTGGACGGCGAGGAGGTGCACGTCTGGCGCGCCGCGCTCGCGCGCCCTCCGGAAGAGTTCGAGGCGCTGAAGCGTTCGCTGTCGGAGGACGAGTTGCGGCGCGCCGAACGCTTTCACTTCCCGCGCGACCGTTCGAGTTTCGTCGTCGCCCGTGGGACGTTGAGGGAGATTCTGAGTCTCTACGTGGGAGTGCCGCCCGGGCTTCTCCGGTTCGACTATAACGCCTTCGGCAAGCCCGAACTGGCGGGCGCACAGGGCGAGTCGCGTGTCCGCTTCAACCTCTCGCACGCGGGCGGCCTGGCCCTGTACGCCGTGGCCGCCGGGCGGGATGTGGGGGTGGACATCGAGGCCGTGCGTGAGAGCGTAAACTGCGAAGAACTCGCCTCAAGCTTCTTCTCTCGCAGGGAAGTGGCCGCGCTGCTGGCGCTGCCCGCGTGCGACCGGAGAAGGGCATTCTTCGAATGCTGGGCGCGCAAGGAGGCATACATCAAAGGGCGTGGCGAGGGGCTCTCGCTGCCGCTCGACAGCTTCGACGTTTCCCTGGCGCCGGGAGAGCCTGCGGCGCTGCTGGCCGCACGCGACGAACGGGCGGGGGCGGCACGCTGGTCTTTGTGTGAGCTGAAGGCAGGCCCGGGATACGCCGCCGCAATCGCCGTCGAAGGCGGCGGTTGGCGGCTGCGCTGTTGGCGTTGGCCGCCAGACAAAGTCGCGCCGGGAGTGCGTTAGCCGCGCCCTCACGCCTGAAGGGTTCGGTTTCGGCGCAGTCCCGGTAGGCTTTAAAGCGCCCGTGTGCATCTAAGGTCGGGCGCTTCGGCGCGGCGCGTTGACAGTGGTGGGGAAATACCGTATCAGTTAAGTTTGATTCTCTCCCGAGGGAATCTGTGCGGGGCCGCCGTGGGGGCGAGCCGCGCGGGACGGGTTTTGAAGGGATTTATGGACTACACGACGAGGGAACTCCTAAAACGGTACGCGAAGCTGGCGCTGGGGCAACCGTTCGCGCCGGTGCTGCTGAACATCCTTGTGACGAGCGTGTGCGACATGCGTTGCACGCACTGCTTCTTCACGGACGAGTTGGACGACCGCCCGCGGAAGAAGTTGCAGATGAAGACGCACGAGATCGAGCGCATCGCGCAGACTCTAGGCGGCAACCTCGGCGTGCTCATCCTCGCGGGCGGCGAGCCGTTCACGCGCAAAGACCTGCCCGAGATCGTCCGCTCCTTCTACACGCACAACCGTTTGGAGTCGGTCTACCTGATGTCGAACGGGCAGATTCAGAAGCGCATCATCCCGGACGTGACGCGCATCCTCGAAGAGTGCCCGGACTTGAACGTCACGGTCGCGCTCGGCATCGACGGCCTCAAGGAGCAGCACGAGAAGATTCGGCAGAAGCCCGGCTCGTGGGACATCGCCATCGACACGGCGCGCAAGCTCCAGGCCATCAAGCGCGAGCACCCGCGTCTCGACATACAGACCTGCACCTGCTTCATGCACTCGAACCAGGAGACGATCTTCGACTGGTACGACTTTTTGAAGTACGAGCTGAAGCCCGACAAGGTCAACTTCAACTACATCCGGCCGCCCTCAGCCGACCCCGTCGAGCTCGACATCGACCACGAGCGCTACGCGAAGCTGGCCCGCATGATCGACGACGACTCGCGCCACGCCGTCCTGAAGAACAACTACGGCGGCGAGGCCGGCTTCTTCAAGGCCGCCATCGACATCTACATGCACGGCCTCATCGACCGCGCGCAGCGCGAGCAGAAGGCGCAGATGACCTGCTACGCGGGCACGGCCGGCGCCGTCATCTATGACGAGGGCACCATCTCCTCCTGCGAGAACAAGACGCCGGTCGGCAACCTGCGCGACCACGATTGGAACTTCCAGTCGCTCTGGCGCTCGGAGGCGATGAAGGCGCGGCGCAAGGAGGCTGCCGACGGATGCTTCTGCACGCACGAGTCGAACAGCTACTACCCTTCGCTCCCGTTCAACCCGAAGCACCTCATCCAGATCAAGCGCCTTGAGCGCGAGATGAAGAAGGCGAGCAAGAAGCTCGGCCGCGAGCAAGAGCGGACGGACGGCCTGGCCGTCAAGGCTTAGGACGTAAGGTCAAACAAGGCGGTGCGATGTCCCGGTCTAACGCCCCGAAAATCCTGATCATCTCTTCGGACACCGGCGGCGGGCACAAGTCCGCCGCGGCGGCGATCTGCGCGGGCGTGCAAAAGTTCTGGGGCGGCGACTCCTACGCGGTGCGCGTCGTGAAGGCGGTCGAGGAGTCGCACCACCTCTCGGCGAAGCTCGTCGGGTGCTACAACTGGGTGCTGCGCAACCGGCAGCACTGGATGAAGTACCTCTACTGGTTCGTCAACCGCTTCCGCCCCGAGACGCGCGAGTTCTTCCACCGCCGCAGCATCGGGTTCGTCCGCGACCTCTTCGAGCGCTGGTGCCCGCACGTCGTCGTCAGCGTCCACCCGCTCACGCAGCACATCTTTGCACGCGTCCTCAAAGAGCTGGGGCTGGCCGACAAGATACCGCTCGTCACCGTCGTCACAGACCCCTGCTACGGCTTCTGGAAGGGCTGGGCGTGCGACGACGTGACGCTCTACCTCGTCGCCAGCGACGAGGCCAAGCAGCAGCTCGTCGATTACGGCGTCCGCCCCGAGCGCATCAAGGTCTCGGGCATGCCCGTCCACCCGAAGTTCGAGCTGCCCGACGAGCGCTCGGCGCAGGCCGCGCGGCGCGAACTGGGGCTCGACCCGCAGAAGTTCACCGTCTTCGTCAACGCGGGCTGGGTCGGCGGTGGCAACATCCCGCAGATTTTCAGAGAGCTTGTGCGCGGCGAGCTTGACGTGCAGGCCATCTTCCTCGCCGGTCGCAACGAAGAGTTGCGGAGTGAGGCCGAGTCGATTGCCGCCGCCGCGAAGTTCCCTGTGAAGGTCATCGGCTATTCCGAGCAGGTCGAGCAGTTGATGCAGGCCGCGAACGTGATGGTCTCGAAGCTCGGCGGCCTGACCACCTTCGAGGCGCTCGCCTGCCGCGTGCCCATCATCGCCGACGCGACCACGCCGCCGATGCCGCAGGAGTCAGGCGCGGCGACGATGCTCGCGCGGCGCGGCGCGGGCGTGCTGCTCAAGCGCGCGGCCGACATCGTGCCCGAGGTGCGCCGCATGGTCGAAGACTCTCGCTACTACGCGAACCTCCGCGCCGCCACGGCCGGACTGGCTCTCCCCGACGCGACCCGCCGCATCGTCGAAGAGATCACGGCGCTCATTCCCGCCCCGCTCAGCGCGGAAGAGGAGCCCGCGCACTTCGAGACCGGCACCGCCTGACGGGGCGGCGAAGTTGACGCGCCCTCCGCCTTTAAGCTTTAATCGAACCCGCTCTACTCATCAGCAAATAACGCGCGCCGGCCGACGATGTCTTAGCACGCGTGCGTCGAATTGGAGACTGTCGCTTTGAGTCTTCTTCTGGAAGGGAAGCGTGCGTTCGTAACGGGCGGGACGCGGGGCCTCGGCGCCGCCATCTGCGAGGTCTTCGCGCGCGAGGGCGCCGACGTGGCCTTCAACTACCATTCGCGCGAAGACCTCGCCGAAGAGACGAAGGCCAAAGTCGAAGCGTACGGGCGTCGCGCCCACGCCTTCAAAATCTCCGTCACCGACCGTCTGGCCCTCAAGAAGATGACGCGCGAGCTGGTCGAGGAGTGGGGCGGCCTGGACATCCTCGTCAACAACGCCGCCATCAACCGCGGCGACAACTTCGCGACCACCACCGACCGCGCGTGGGACTTGGTCATCGACACCAACGTTAACAGCCTCTTCGCCGTCACCAAGCCCATCTACAAGCAGATGATTCGGCAGCGCAAGGGCTCGATCCTCAACATCACCTCCATCGGCGCCATCCGCGCCCTCCCCACGGCCGTCCACTACGCCACGTCGAAGGCCGCCGTCATCGGCTTCACCAAATGCCTTTCGCGCGAAGCCGCGACCTTCGGCATCACCGTCAACGCCATCGCCGCAGGCATCTTCGACACGGAACTGGCGCACGAGCTGCCCGAACGTCTCATCCAGATGCACCAGTTCTGGGCAGCCGCCGGCCGCATGGGACGCCCCGCCGAGCTGGCCGAAATCGCAGCCTTCCTCGTGAGCGAACGCAACAGCTTCATGAACGGCGAAATCATCATCGTTGACGGCGGCGCGGTCACTTGAAACATTCAAGTTGAAATTGAATGTCAATGCCAACCCTTTTGTTTTCAACAAATAGGTTGACAGCGGTCTCGTGGCGTAGCTATCATCGGCCCGTCCTCGCGTAGTTCAAGGCAGGCGTTCAAAATTCCTGAGGAGACGAAGATGGCGAATGCGGAGTTGATCGAGAATCTCAACCGCGCGCTCGGGCTTGAGCTGGCCGGCGTGATTCAATACATGCAGCACAGCTTCCTCGTGACCGGGCCGGAGCGCGAAGTCTTCCGCGGCTTCTTCCGCGACCTGAGCGAGGAATCGCGCGACCACGCCGAGACGCTCGGCGACAAGATCGTGTCGCTCGGCGGCTTGCCGACCGTGGAGCCGGGCGAGATTCGGCAATCCACAGACCTCGGCGAGATGCTGCGACAAGACCTTGAGCTTGAGCGCGCGGCGATGGAGGCGTACATGGCCTCCTGGCGCGCCTGCACCGACGCCGAACTCGCCACCAAATTCCTCCTCGAAGAGCGCATCGCGTCGGAGCAGCGGCACCTCGAAGAGTTCGAGAAGCTGACGAACGAGCGCAGGGCCAACGTCACGAAGGAGCGCATCACGCTCCGTCAGGTCGGTTAGAAAGACTTTGAGTTAAATGAAAAGGCGGCGGGCACGCTCAACAGAAG
>CAXTSK010000163.1:0-3606 GCA_964246655.1 uncultured Pyrinomonadaceae bacterium | reverse complement strand
ATTTTTTTTTATAAAATAACTGGGGGGGCGCCCACAAAAACAAACGGGCCCCCCCCGCCTTTAACGTGCGGCAAAAATTCTACGCGGGGGAGGGGAACTGTATGACCTGTGCGGGAGCCGACGGCTCGCCGGCTTCGGCGCGCTGCCGGTGATAGCGGTGACGCGCGGCCGTGACCGCGCGGTGCAACTCGTCGAGTTGCTCTCCGCCGACCCGAATGGTCTTCTGACAACACCAGCCGAGGTCGTCAGTCCAAGTCAGATACCTCAGCGCGACGACTTCGCCGCCGCCCTCCAACTGCTCGAACGTGACCTCGACCTTCTGCCCTGCGCCCGCGGCTTCGAGGGGACGACCCGCCGCCATGCTGCTGCCCGAAAACATATGTGAGAACAACTCCTCGGGGAAGATTCTTCAGGAAATCCAACTTCACTGTGTTGAAATTGGATTTCAATTTCGCATGCATTATGGGCGAGAGGACTCTCCCTGTCAAGAACGGCTCGGGAGAATTTCTCCGGCCCCTTCTGCCTACAAGAAACGCGTATTTCGTCGGGCGGAAGGGATAATTTTGGCGTGAGAAATTTTTAAGGAGTGGCGGAGTCTTTCTCCAACGCCGCGAGACGCGCTTCGAGCGTGCGGAGCGTGCGCTGCATGTCGCCGAGGCGGCGGAAGGCGGCGGTCGAGCGCAGCCAATCGCGGTTGTCGAAGGCGGGGATGCCGGAGATGACGCGGCCGGCGGGGACGTTATGGCTTGTGGCGCTCTTGGCCGTCAGCACCACGTCGTCGCCGATTTCGAGGTGCCCGGCGACGCCGGCCTGACCGGCGAGGATGACGCGGCGGCCGATGCGCGAGCTACCGGCGAGACCCACCTGCGCGCAGAGGAGCGAGTCCTCGCCGACCGTGCACGAATGGCCTATCTGGACGAGGTTGTCGATCTTCGCGCCGCGCGCGATGCGCGTCTCACCGACCGAGGCACAGTCGATGGTCGTGCCCGCCCCTATCTCGACATCATCTTCGACGACGACGTGGCCCGTCTGAGGAATTTTCAGCCAGCGTCCCTCCTCGTCCTTCGCGTAGCCGAAGCCGTCGGAGCCGATGACGACGTTGTTGTGGACGGTCACGCGCGCGCCGATGACGGTGCCCTCGCGCAGCGCCACGCCGGAGTGTAGAACAGAGCCCTCTCCGATTGAGACCCTGTCGTAGACGGTCACGTTCGGGAAGATGCGCACGCCGTCGCCGATCAAAACGTCGCGCCCGACGACGGAGCACGCGCCGACGGCGACGCCCGCGCCGAGCCGGGCCGAAGAATCGACGACGGCCGTCGGGTGGATGACGGGCTCGAACTCCGGCTCCCGGTTGAAGAGGCGCAGGGCGCGCGTGTAAGCGAGGTAAGGGTCGCGCGCGTGGAGGACGGCGAGGTCTTCGCGGACTGCCTCAGACCCTTCGGCGAGGTAGACGGCCGAGGCGCGCGTCGTCTGCACGCGCGGCGTGTAGCGCGGGTTGGCGAGGAAAGTGACCTGACCCGGCCCGGCGTCGTCCAGCCCCGCGGCCCCGTCGATGTCGATGTCTTTAAATTTCTCTTCGACGCGCGCGCCCGTCAGGCGCGCAAGCTCGCTCAGTTTCATGCGTGAATTTATCGCACAAACAGAACCGCGAGCGGTAGCGAGTGGGTGCGTGCTACATGAGATTGACAGGGTCGATCTCGACGTTGACGGAGTTGAGGTCGCAGCCGGGTTGGGCGGAGGCTTCGCCGAGCGCCATTTCGATGAGCGTGCGGAGTCGGGGGCGGTTACGCGACTTGAGGAGGAGTTGGAAGCGGTGCTCGCCGCGCAGGCGCGCGAGCGGGGCGGGTGCGGGGCCGAGGACGCGGCAGCCGCGCTCCGCGTTCGCGCGGTCGAGCGCTTCACGTATGACGGCGGCCGTCGCCTGCACGCGCGCGAGGTCTTCGCCGTGGATTAACAACGAGGCGAGCGCGACGAAGGGCGGGTAACTCAGGTTCCGTCGGTAGTTGATCTCCTCTTCGAAGAAGCCTTCGTAGTCCTGCGCGCAGGCGTGGCGGAGCGCGTAGTGGTGCGGGTGAAAGGTCTGAATCAGGACGCGGCCAGGGAGTTCGCCGCGGCCCGCGCGCCCGGCGACCTGCGTGATGAGCTGGAAGGTTCGCTCGGCGGAGCGGAAGTCGGGCATGGCGAGCCCCGCGTCCACGGAGACGACGCCGACCAGCGTCACGTTAGGGAAGTCGTGCCCCTTGGCGATCATCTGCGTGCCGACGAGCATGTCCAACTCGCCGGCGCCGAAGCGGAGGATGGCCTGCTCGTAGGTCGTCCGCCGCGAGGTCGTGTCGCGGTCGAGCCGCGCGATGCGGAGGGCGGGGAAGCGCTTCCGTAGAATCTCTTCGATCTGCTCGGTGCCTTCGCCGATGAAGTACATGAAGGGGCCGTTGCATGCGGGGCAGGCGTCGGGCGTGCGCTGGCGCAGGTTGCAGTAGTGACACACAAGGCTGCGTTCGCTGCGGTGGTAGGTGAGCGTCACGTCGCAGTTCTGGCAGTTGATGCGCTCGCCGCACGAGCGGCAGAGGACGAAGCTCGAATAGCCGCGGCGATTGAGGAGGACGATGGCCTGCTCGCCACGCGCGTGCGTCTCCTCGATGGCTTCGAGCAACTCGGGCGAGAAGACCTCGGGCTTGCCCTTCGACTTGAACGCCACGCGCATGTCCACGATCTCGGCGCGCGCCATCGCGCGGCCGGCGATGCGGCTGGGCAGTTGAAGATATTTGTACTTCCCCTGTCGTGCGTTCTGGAACGTCTCAAGCGAGGGCGTCGCGGAGCCGAGGACGACGACGGCGCGCTCGCGGTGCGCGCGCATGACGGCCGTGTCGCGGCCGTTGTAGTAGGGCGACTCCTGCTGGCGGTAGGAGCCTTCGTGCTCCTCGTCCACGACGATGACGCCGAGGTTGCGGACGGGCGCGAAGACCGCGGAGCGCGTGCCGATGACGACTCGCGCCTCGCCGCGTTTCAGACGCCCCCATTCGTCGAAGCGCTCGCCCGCCGTGAGCGACGAGTGGAAGATGGCGACGGCGTCGCCGAAGTGCGCACGCAGGCGGCGCGAGAAGACGGGCGTGAGCGCGATCTCGGGCACGAGCATCATCGCCGTGCGCCCGCGCCGCAGGGCCTCGCGCATGGCGCGGATGTAGATTTCGGTCTTACCGCTGCCCGTGACGCCGTGCAGGAGGAAGGCCGCGAAGGCGTCTTCGTGCTGCGCCTCGTCGATGGCGCGGAGCGCGCTCTCCTGCTCTTTGGTCAGACGCAGTTCGTCCGTCTCAGGCAGACGCGCGCCGGCCAGCGGGTCGCGTCTCACTTCGCGGATGAAGACTTCGAGCAGCCCGCGACGCTCCAACGTCTGTATGGTCGAGGCGCTGGCCGCCGCGGCTTCGAGCAATTCGGCGAAGAGCATCTCTCCGCCCTCCGCGATGAGCGTTTCGACGACCTTCTGCTGCGCCGCCGTCAACGCGCGCGCGCCGTTCGAGCTATCGTCGGAAGGAGGTAGCAGTCGAACTGCCTTGCGTTTCTTGGGGCGGGCCTGCGCGCCGCGCTGCCTGTGCGCGACCGTGACCC
>CAXTSK010000162.1:0-9423 GCA_964246655.1 uncultured Pyrinomonadaceae bacterium | reverse complement strand
CGCTAGGCCCCGGGATGAGGTCGAAGGACTTCTACACCGCGGGGCTCGCCAGCCCCGTCGTGCTGCGCCCGGACAGCTTCTTTACGGGACTCTGGAACTCGGAGAGCGAGCCGGTGAGCGGCACGCTGAGTTTCGACATAGAGGACATCAGGGCCGACGTGCAGGTGGACGACGCGTCGCTCGACCGGGTCGCCAACAAAGAGGTCATCCGGCAGATCATCAGCCAGAGCATCCAGGCCGCCAACAGCCAGAGCGGCCAGAACAACCGGACCTTCTTCCTGCCCGTCCAGTTCCGCGTCGCCTACAACTCGACGTGGAGGTGGGTCTGCGTGGGCCTCGCGGCCGGCCTCGTGGCGGCACTCGTCGTCGCCCTCGCCCTGCTCTTGCTCGTGAAGACCAGGTACGAGCTGACGACGGGCCGCGACAGCCGCGTCGTCGGGCTGGCCCCGATCGGCAGCGCGTACGTCTCGGTCAACGGCAACCGCGCCGCCGTCATCTCCAGGCGCTTCAGCCGGGTGACGGTTAAGCCGCTGACGAATTTCCTGATAGACGGGACGGCCGCCGCACGACCGCTCGTCGAGAGGGGGGCAAGCTTCGTGATTACGAGCCACGAGGACGGGAAGAACTACCCTTACGCCTGGGACCGGGTGGGCAAGCAGCCGGAAGTCAACGCCTCGGCCGACAGCTTCTACGACTAGCACGGCCCGCTCACGCCGGGCCGTTGCCTACGGCAAGCGTGGTTAATCCGACACTCCGCCGCAGGGTGGCGGGGACAGCAGCGCCGGCCTCCTCCGGGCCGGCCCGAGCGAGGAGTTTATGAAAACAAGATTTGCCCTGCTTTTAGTTTCGACGCTCCTGCTCATCTCGGCCGCCGGCGCGGCGCGGGGTCAGGGGCAGGACGAAAGGTTCACGGTGACCCAGCAGCCGATCTACCTCGTGGACGCCAACGGCAAGCCCTGGGGCGACCTGAGCTGCCAACTGCGCGTCAAGCTGGACTCCGAGCACACGCGGGAACTCGGCGCCGACGAGATTTCGGTCGAGAAGCCTCAGACCTCTTTCTCCAGCGGGACTTGGAAGCTTTACAACCTCGAACAGGACCCGAAGGGGACTTTCGCCCGCGTCAACTGGATCGTCTACAAGGGCAGTAACGACCCCGTCTTTTACCAGATCGAGCTCTACAATCCGGCGACGAGGAACGCCGTCCCGTGGCTGCGCCCGGGGGCCAGCCGGGTGATGATGCGCAATAACGTCGCGCCCCAGGCGGGGCAGCTCGGGCAACTCAACCCGCTCTGGCCGGTCTTAAAGAGCAACTGGCTGATCTTTAGCCTGGTGCTGGTCGGGAGCGTGCTGCTCGTCTACTTCCTCATCCTGCGCTTTCTGTTCAGCGGCCTCCTGCACCGCGACTGGGGCGCGGCCAGCGCGCAGTACGTGACCTGGGTCATCAGCCTGGCGCTGATCCTGCTGGCGACGGCCGGCTGGTCTTACGTCTATCTGGGCGCCCGCGTCGAGACGTGGGTCATGCTCGCCCTGGCCGGGGCCACCGTGCTGCTGCTGGGCGTGGTTCTCGCCGTCGCCGGCACCAAACAGACCTGAGAGGAGAGACAGCACCATGATGAACGAGATCATTATCCGCGGGAAGGCCGGTGACCAGAGCATCAGGGTCGAGGACGTAAAGCCGACGATCATCATCGGCGTCGGCGGCTCCGGCGGCGACGTGCTGCTGCGCGTCCGCAAGCGCTTCTTCGAGAAGTACGGGCCGCTGCACGAGTTCCCCATCGTCTCCTACCTCTGGATCGACACCGACGCCACCGACAAGGCCATCCAGAATTCGGCGGCCATCTCCGAGCAGATCGCCTTCGCCAACAACGAGAAGTTGATGACGACGATCGCGGACACGACCAAGTACACCTCCGACCTCAACACCTACCCGAACGTCAAGAGCTGGTTCTACCCCGGCCTCTCGAAGCTCAAGACGATGAACGAGGGCGCGGGCCAGATCCGCGCCTACAGCCGCCTCGGCTTCTTCGACCACTACACCGAGATCCGCAACGCCATCACCAACGCGGCGGCGCGCGTCCGCAACGTCGAGAACGTCGAGTTCGTGCGCGAGAAGCACCGGCTCGACGTAGACCCCGGCGACCTCCAGGTCTTCATCGTCTTCTCGATCGCGGGCGGGACGGGCAGCGGCATGTTCCTCGACGTGGCCTTCCTCGTGAAGAACATCTTCGAGGGGCAGAAGATCAGCAACGTCGGCGTGATCATGATGCCGGGCCTCTTCAACCCGACCGAGGACCGCATCTTCGCCAACGGCTACGCGGCCCTCAAGGAACTGGAGTACTACAGCTACGAGCACGACTACCAGGTGCAGTGGCCGGCAGAGCCGAAGCGCGAAATCAAGGGGCCGCCGTTCAACTACGCCTACCTCATCGACCGCACCAACTCCGCCCAGCAGAGCGTCGAGTTCTCCAACCGCGAGACCATCTTCAACATGATCTCGGAGAACATCTTCAAGGACTTCACGCGGGGCGACTTCGCCGGCTACAAGCGCGGCGTGCGCGTCAACCTCGACCAGTACATGTACGACACCTACGGCTTCGGCCACCTCAACGAGCGGGCCGAGAGCATCCTCGACCAGAAGTTCATCACCCGCTACGGCAGCTTCGGCATGGCCTCGATCACGGTGCCGTCCGACCGCATTGAGCAGGCGTGCGCCTATCGGCTCGCGGCCGATGTGGTGGATCACTGGGGCAGCCTCTCGAACAGCGACTACAACGCCGCCACGCTGGCCGAGGAGGTGCTGCACAAGCTGATGCCGAAGGTGGGCATCTACGAGGGGATGCTCACCGTGGACGGCCGGAACGAGCCGCACAACGACATCCAGGCCGCGCTGCTCGACGACGGCCGCGGGCAGGGGCAGCGCATGGACGCGCTCATCAAGCAGTCGGTCGCCGCCGCCTGCAACGAGATCAACGACGGCGTCCACAAGCAGAAGAACCAGAGCATCGCCGAGTACCTGCGCGCGGCGCGCGACCGCGAGCAGGCCAAGCTGCGCAACGACCACGCCGACCCGCAGCAGTGGGGCGACTATTCGCGCGCCGTCTACTTCAACAAGGAGCGCTTCCTCAAGGAGACGCAGCAGCGGCTCCGGCGCGAGATCAACGCCGTCATCAACGAGCAGCACCAGTCGGTCGGCTACGCCATCGCGCTGCTGCGCCGGCTCAGCGACATCCTGCGCCACGAGAACCACGAGTACATCGCCAAGTTCGAGCGGGCGCGCGAGACGGCCGCCAAGCAGGCCGAGGCGACCAACCGCGACCTCGACCAACTGCTCGCCGACATCATCCGCCACGAGCGCAAGTGGAGCATCCCGGGCGGGCAGAAAGGGGCGATCCTGCGCGCCGACGTAGACCGGTTCCTCAACATCGCCCCCGCCTACCTCGGCAACGTGCTCAAGGTACAGGCGCACACGGCGGCCATCGAGTTCTGCGAGCGGCTCATCGAGTTCATCGGCTCGGCCGGGACGAACGAGAAGGGCGAGCAGATCAACGAGGGGCTCATCGGCATCCTCTACACGCTCGGCGGGCAGCTCGAAGAGCTCAAGAAGCGGCTGCTGGAGAGGTACGACCACTTCCGCTACCTCGGCAAGGGCGAGCTGTCCCTCTACCTCTACGAGCCGTCCGACATCGAGAACGTCTACCTGCCCAAGTACCTCGGCGCGGGCGACAAGGCGCGCCGGCAGGTCGAGTCCATCGGCGACCAGATTTTGCAGGAGCTGAACACCACGGTCGTCGACCTGCCGCAGCTCGTGCGCAGCGAGGGCATGGAGGTCGTCGAGGGGCGCATCCGCGACCTCGCGCGCGTTCCGTTCCTCGGCGTCAAGAAGGACTTCGACGTGATCGAGTCGTTCTACAAGAAGTTCCCCAGCTCCGCCGAGCGCGAGAACCAGGTGCGTTTCGTCTACCGCAAGGCGAAGTTCTGGCTGAAGGGCGGCAGCCGCCCGCGCAGCTACAAGCTCCAGCCCGAGCGCTTCAAGATCATCGTCGGCATCCCGGAGGAGGGCAACGACGCGAGCAAGCTGCGCGAGTTCGAGAAGCTGCTCAAGGACAAGTTCCCGGAGCAGGGCGACCCGGCGCTCTCGATCTATAAGTTGAGCGACCGCACGGAGGTCGTCTTCTACAGCGAGGTCGGCGGCATCCCGATCAACTGGGCCGACTCCGTGGCCGAGCTGAGGCAGAAGTACCTCCTGAAGCAGGCCGAGGGTGAGGAGCTGCACACCGACAGCCACGAGATCAAGTTCGAAGACCTCGTGGTGCTCAACGACCAGGAGCGCAAGGAGCTTGAGGAGGCGCACGAATGCTTCCTGCTCGGGCTGATCTTCGGCGAAATCTGGCCCGACCAGGACACGACCGGGCGGATCAAGTACATGTGGCGCAAGCGGCGCAACATCATCGTCAAGGAGACGGCCCTCGGCATCGAGCCCCGCGCGCTGGCCGAACTCATCAGCAAGTCGCAGACGCGGCAGGAGATCCTCAAGGAGTGCAACAAGCACCTCGATAAGGTCTACCAGGATCGCGACCTGCTGTCCCAGTTCAACGCGCTGCTCGCGTGGTACGCCGAGGAGATTTACCCCGACAACAAGATCGTCGGCGGCGACGACCAGGAGTACATCGAGCAGTCGAACATGGGGCGCGCCGTCAGCAAGTACATGGACAAGGTGACGGCGCACGTCGAGTCGCAGGAGCGCCTCAAGCTCGGGACGACCGCCGAGTTCTTCGAGCAGAGCCTGCGGGATCGCCAGAACATCGGTGCCTACACGGAGGAACTCTGCGACGGCAAGCGTGTGCTGCGCGCCAAATCGGCAGAGCCCGCGCCGTCCGAGCCGGTTGCCGTCGTCTAGCCTCAGGGGTCAGTCCGCGCCGCCGAAACCCGAGCGCGGCGCGGACGCCCTTCCCGAGGCCCGCAAGCCAGGTAAGACAGTGACATGATTCTTTGTGCCAACTGCGGCCGCGGCTATGAAGAGGACGAGCGCCGGTGCCCGGGGCCGGACTGCCGCACCCCCAACCCTATATTCAAGGCCCCCGGGGCGGCGCGCAGAGGAGGCTCGCGCCCCCGTCGAAACGTTCAGCCGTACGTCGCTGCGTCGGCTGTGGTGATTGTTGCGCTGATGGCGGTGCTGATCTACTCCTGGTCACCTCGCCCGCCCGAAGGTGGCACGGTCGGGGCCACACCGCCCGCGCCAACGCCGGCCCCCAAAGAGATGGTCCGCGTCGAGGGCGGGCAATACACCATCGGCCGCAGGAACGGCGACGAGTACGAAAAACCCGCCCGCAATAACGTCGAGGTCACCACCTTCTACATCGACAAGGAAGAGGTGACGTGCGAGGAGTTCCAGCGGTTCGTCTCGGCCACGGAGCATCAGATGCCGGACGGGTGGGCCGAGAAGCACTGCCCGCTGGGCGGCGATCGGACGCCCGTCAAGGGAGTGAGTTGGGACGACGCCAACGACTACGCGCACTGGGCGCAGAAGCGCCTGCCGACGGAGATCGAGTGGGAGGCGGCCGCACGTGGGCAGGACGGCCGCCTCTACCCCTGGGGCAACGACTGGGACCCGCGCAAGGCCAACGTCGGCAAAACCGAGGCGGCCGGGCGCGTCGAGGCCGTGGGCTCCTACGCGGCTTGGCCGAGCCCCTATGGCGCGCTCGATATGGTCGGCAACGTCTGGGAGTGGACTTCGACTCCCATCGCCTCGTATCCCGGCGGCCACATCCCCGAGGATGACTGGCCGGAGGCGGAGCGCCTTAAGATGAAGGTCATCCGTGGTGGGTGCTACCTGAGTGACAGCCGGCGTGCCACCGTCACTTACCGGCGCGGGTGGCCGCTCCCGACCGACCACAACTACTCGCAGACCGGTTTTCGTTGCGCCAAGGATGCCAAGCCGTAAGCGGTCGGCTCGGCAGGGATATCGAACTATGAAAACGGACACTCTACGCCCCGCCACCTTCATCGTCCTCCTCACCCTTGTTGTCGTCTCCGAACGCGGCGCGGCCGGTCAGGGCGGGTCGGCTACAGGGCAGGGCGCGTCCGCGACCCACCAAAGGGGAGCCGCCACGCCGACACCGGGGCCGCCGCGCACGCCGAAGCACCACCAGAGGTCGCCGGACGGCAACAGTAGGAGGCGGTCGCGCCAATACGTCAACGTGACTATTGTCTCCGACCCCCCTGACTGCAACGTTTATATCGACGGCGACCTGGAAGACCGTGGGACGAATAATCAGGGCAGGGTGACGATCCCGATGGAGCCCGGCGTCTACGACGTGGGCGTCAGCAAGAGCGGCTACGCCACCGAGGTCAGGGAGGTCAAGGTCGGGGGGACGCCCTCTTACGCGCAGGAAGAAAGGTTCACGCTCGGGCCGGAACTTAGGAGCCTGACGGTGAAGACGTTTCCGGCCGGCGTGAAGGTCTCCCTCGACGGGAAGCGCGAAGGCGTGAGCAACGACCAGTTCACCCTCGTCTTCGATAAGGTAGATCCCAAAGTCGAGCATACGCTGCAAGGGTTTTTAGAGGACTACGCGGGCGACCCGGTCACGGTCAAGCCGTACCAGGCGGAGGCGCTGGTTCGTCTCAGACACGCCCTCCGGCCCCTACAGGTGAAGACTACCCCGCCCGAAGCGGACGTGTACCTCGACGGCGAACCCAAGGGCAAAAGTAACGCTCAGGGCATCTTGGACATCGCCAAGGTGGAGGCGGGTAGACCGCACGAACTGAGGGCGGTCAAGGACGGGCTCGACAAGACCGAGACCGTTCCCGCCAATCATGAGTTCTTCCCGATCACCGTCCCTTCCGCCCAGCCCACCCCTACTCCCACTCCGGCTGCTACTCCTACTCCTACGCCCGCGCCGTCGTCGGCCGCTACTCCGACGCCCGAACCGACCCCGGCGCCCGCCGCTGACGGCGTCGAATTTAAGAAGCTCCTTGAGGAAGGCCGGCTGGCAAGGGCCGTCGAAGCATACTCTTCGTTAGCCAGCTCCGAGCCGCAGAGTCCCTCACTGAACAGCTCCCTCGACGAGTTGCTGGGGGCTTTGCGCGCGCGCACGTCGGCCGCGCTGGAGCATGTGGGGCGGTACGGGTTGAACGCCCCCGTCGAAGAGGCGAGGGAGTTGTCCGAGCTCTACGAGCGTGTGCGCAAGTGGCGCCCCGGAGACCAGGCGTTGCAAGCCTCCGCCGAGTACTGGGCGGCCAAGTACTGGCAGGCCAGCGCGCAACTCATCGCCTCGCCGGGCGGCCGGGAAGTCTACATGCAGAAGGCGCGGGCGGCGGCGCAGGACGCTGGGGCCTTCAACCCGCAGGATGCGCGGGTGCTCTTCGACCTCGGCTGTTTGTACGTGGCGCTAGGCGACACCGCCGCGGCCGCCAAGTACTTTGAAGATGCGCGCTCGCTCGACGACGCCTGGGCGTACCCGCTCTTCGCGCTGGGGACGATTGACATGAATGCCGCGGGGGCGGAAGTGGCGAAGGCCCGTAAGGCCGCCCGCTATGAGCGGGCGGTCGATAACTTCACCAAGGCCATTACCCTCGACCCCGCCTTCCTTCAGGCTTACGAACTGCGTTGCATCGCGTACGCGGTCGTCAACAGGCATCAGGAGTCAGTCGCCAGCGGCCAGCAGGCGGTGGCCCTGAAGCCGACGAGCGCCTACGCCCATTACGCGCTCGGCTTCGCCTATTACCAGTTCGGGGTGGACAAGGACAAGAAGCAGTACCGTAACGCGATAAACGAATTCAACCTTGCCCTGACGCTCACAGATGATACTCTTGACTCTTCAACCTTAGACGGCGTGCGGCAGAAACTCGCGGTGATGAAGAAGGCGTTGGGCATCAAGCCTTGAAGGCAAGGTTAAGCTGCTCCAATCTCTGACCGGGCCTCGGCCGCGACGACGCTTTCTGTGTGGGGACTAGCGTGTCGTTCTTAACGCGAATCACGCCGTAATGGGCGTGTGGAGGTGCGAGGCCCGTCGGCTACGGTTCGCGGTAAATGTTGGGAAAAGTTGGTACGCCGTAGTTGGCGCGGTAGCGGGGAAGAGGATTCATAACCCCAAGGTCGGGAGTTCAAGTCTCCCCCCCGCTACCAACATCTCTTCAGTTGTCAACTATTTAGAAGGGCGGGCGCGTGCTCGCCCTTTCGCCTTTCCGCCCGATGGCGGACTTTTGGCGGACTCAGCCCTGCTTCCGCTTGAAGTCGAGCACATCTCCCTCACGGTGGGCGAGTTTGCCAACCGCTTCAGCCATCGCCTCCGGCGTGGCGTGGCTGTACCTGCGCACCATCTTCAGGCTGGACTGCCCGAGCAGTGCCATTCTGACGCTCTCGTCCACACCCCTCTCCGCCAGCCGCGTGGCGAACGTGTGCCGGAGATCGTGGAAGGTTATGCCACCGGGCGTGCTCTGGCCGTATGGGATGCTGGCCAGCTTACACGCCGTCTTGAACCCCCTCTTTATCTCCTTGAGGTTGACTCCTGTTCGCGCGCTCGAAAAGACCGGCCCCTCGGCCCTGTCTTGTATGACCCGCAGGAGTTCCGTACGGACACGCGGCGTCATCGGGATGGTGCGGGGCCTGCGGTTCTTGCTCTTCTCGACAAGTAAGTGGTCGGGAAGCACCTCAACGTCCCGCCCATTGATGTTGAAGAAGACGAGCGCGCCGCCGAAGTTACAGTGCTCGACCCGCAGGCGGAGGAGTTCTGAGATTTTGCGCATCCCTGTGTCAATTGCGAGGATGACAGGCGCGCGCAGGTGCGCGAGTCGTCCCGTAAGCACGGGCAGCAATCTCTTCTCCTCCTCGTGAGTCAAGTAACGCTCCCGGCCCTCGCCCTCCGGTTCGAGCGGTACCCGCCGCATTGGGTTCAGATCAATCAGCCCCTCCTCGAACGCCATCTCGAAAATCTTCGAGAGGAGTTGCAGGTAGCGGTTGACCGTCGTCCCCTTGCGCAGCGACTTCCGCTTCGTTCTCTCGCCGAGCAGATCATTCTTCAAACGCCTGATCAGCATCGGCGTGATGTCCCGGACGGGGCGATTGCCGAAGAACTGCTTGAGAGCCTTGGCGCGACTCTCATCATTCCTCCACGACGCTTTGTTCCGTTTCGCCCAAGGCAGATACACCTCGTCGACGAATTCCGAAAACCGCCTCGTCTGCGTCTCCTTGTTGTACTTGCCGTTGTAGATGGCTTCGCGGATCGCGCTCTCGGCGCGTTCGGCCTGCGCCCTCGTGCGCGCGCCAGGGATGGATTCGTGGACGTCATAACCTCTGAGCTGGAATTCCATCCACCACTTACCCCTGTCCCAGTCCTTGTCCTCCGGCTTGAGCCTTCTCCCCTTGTACCATAGGGCGAACGCATCTTAAATGTTCAGCACCTTGAGCATGTAGCTCTCATCCCA
>CAXTSK010000161.1:0-9426 GCA_964246655.1 uncultured Pyrinomonadaceae bacterium | reverse complement strand
GAACGATGAACTGAAAGCCGCTTGCCTTCAGTTCATCGTTCAGCGTTCATAGTTCAGCGTTTGTTCATGCGGCGGGCGCCTGTTCGCCCGTGGGGACGTGGCGCGCGCGGAGCACCGGGGCGAGGGTCTTACCCGCGGCGAGGTCTTTCGCGCGCTGCGAGAGGCGCACGCGGCCCGGGGTGATCTGGCCCGACTCGCAGGCCGCGACGAGCGCGTCCACGACCTTGGAGTCGTAGCGCGTGCCGACGAACGTCTTGATGCGCTCGATGGCGTCTTCGAGGCTCATCCCCTTCTGGTACGGGCGGTCCGTCGTCATCGCGTCGAAGGTGTCGGCGACCGAGACGATGCGCGCCTGCATCGGGATGTCGTCGCCCTTCAAGCCCTGCGGGTAGCCCTTGCCGTCCATCATCTCGTGGTGCATGTACATGCCCGGCAGGAAGTCCTTCATCGCGGGAATCTGCGACATGATCTTGAAGCCCTTCTGCGGGTGACCCTTCATGATCTCGAACTCCTCATTGGTTAGGGCCGCGGGCTTCTTCAGGATGCTGTCCTCGATGGCGATCTTGCCCACGTCGTGCAAGAGCGCGCTGATACGCAGCTTCTCCATCTCGTCGTCGGGCAGGCCCAGGCTTTCGCCGATGGCGAGCGAGAAGCGCGCGACGCGCTCCGAGTGGCCGCGCGTGTAAGGGTCTTTGCCGTCGATGGCGGCGGCCAGCGCCTTGACCGTGCCGATGAAGAGCTGCCGGTTCTCCTCGGCGGAGTTTTGCAGGTCTTCGATGTACTGCTGAAGCTGGTCGGTCATCTGGTTGAACGACTCGCCGAGGTCGCCCAGCTCGGTCTTACTCCGGACGGTGATGCGCTGCGAGAAGTCGCCGCCCGCGATGCGGTGCGCGCCGGCCGCGAGTTCGCGCACCGGGTGCGTGAGCTGCTTGGCGAAGAGGAAGCCGATGAGCAGCGCGAACGAGGCCGCGAGCATGCTGATGTAGAGCGTCTGGCGGCGCATGTCCGTCACAGACTGGAGGGCCGCGTGCTCGTCCTGAATGGCGATGACGCCGAGCGTCGTATGCTCGTCGAGGCGCGCCGTCGAGTATGCCCCGAGCATCCGCACCTCTTGGCCGTCGCGCTCGGCGTTGAAGGGGGCGAGCGCGGACTTCACCTGCCGGCCCGTCACCGTCCAGTCCTGCACGACCTTCAAGTCCATCATCGAGCGCTCGGCGTACGCGACGCGCGCGTCCGGGTGC
The DNA here is from genome assembly GCA_964246655.1 of uncultured Pyrinomonadaceae bacterium. GTDB lineage: Bacteria > Acidobacteriota > Blastocatellia > Pyrinomonadales > Pyrinomonadaceae > QHXN01. The sequence continues at coordinate 8,185 of CAXTSK010000161.1, read as the reverse complement.
GCGACCGCGCGGCCGTCCGCGTTGACGACGAAGATGACCGGCATGCCGCGTTCGAGCAGTTCGCTTTCGGTTAAAGGGACGGGTTGCTGGACGGAGGCGAAGACCTCCTGGAAGGAGATGACGGCGACGACCGCGGCGATGACCTCGCTGGAGTCCGTGCCGCCCATGACGGGCGCGGCGATGGTCAGGGCCATCTCCTGACTCGAACGGATGAGGTGCGGGCCGCCGATGCGTACGCCGGGCTCGGCCATGTCTGCGAGCGAGGCATTGAGGCGGGCGTTGACCTCCTCGCGCGTGATGGCGTCGGGCTTGTAGGCGACGTGCGGCGTGCCCGACACGGGCATGATGGCGAGCGCGTCGAGGTTGCGGTCGGTCTCGACCGCCTTCTGTAAACGTTCGTCGCTGCCCGTCTGCCCGAGCACGCCGACGCCGCCGGTCAGCTCGAAGGCTCGCGCGAGCCCGGTGACGACCTCGCGGTAGCGCTGGCCGTAAAGCTCAATCTGCCGGGCCTTGTCCTGCACGAGCTGCGCCTGATAGCGCCCCTCAATCTGGCGCAACTCGTCCGCGCTCCGCCCCGAAAGCATCCAGCCCGCCATCCCGAGCGGCAAGAGCCCGACGACGAGCAGCGTCCCGAGGACGATGTAGAGCAGCCGTACGCGCGGAAGTTTTTCCAGCATGAAGGAGAATTTTTTGCGACCGAAAGGATAGAATCAGGCGTGCCGACGTTCGGACGGAAAGCTTCGGGCGGCCGGAACCCTCGGGTCACCGGCTCAATCCATACTACGAACCGGCGCTCTGTGTTGTCAATGTTTGGCCGTAGTTTAAATTCACGATTTTCATGAGCAAACACGACTCAAACTTTCCAGACTTTGGGGCTTAGACGGGCGTCAAAGCTTGCGAGCGCGCGTTTTAGCTCAGGCGCTCGGGGGATCGAGGCTCGTGCCGTTTGTTGGGGTGACTTTGACGACCGACGAGCAGTTGGTGGAGCGCGCGCTGGCGGGGGACGGCGACGCCTTCGGCGAGGTCGTGCGCCGTTGGGAGCGCAAGATTTACGCGCTGACCTACGGCATCACGGGCAGCGTCGAGGACGCGCGCGACGCCACGCAGGAGACCTTCATCGCGGCCTACCGCAACCTCGCGCGCTTTCGCGGCGAGGCGCAGGTCTCTTCGTGGCTGCACCGCATCGCGGTCAACCAGTGCATCACGCGCCAGCGCCGCGCGCGCGTCCGCGCCGAGACGGGTCTGGAAGAAGAGGTCGAGGCGGGGCGTGAGCAGTTTCTTTCGACCGCCGCGGAAGCCTCGCCCGCGCACGCGTCCGAGTCGAAGCAGCGCGCCGTGGCCGTCAGGCGCGCCGTGACCTCGCTGCCGCAGGAGTTGCGCGAGGTCGTTTTGATGAAGGAGTTCGAGGAGTTGACGTTTCAGGAGATCGCCGACGCGCTCCAGATTCCTCTGAGCACGGTCAAGAGCCGCCTCTACACGGCGCTCAAGCAGTTGCGTCTGAAGTTGGAAAGGTTTCAGTTGGAGGAAGCCCCGAGATGAGTGGGAAGAACGTTGACACGACGACGCCCCGCGGCTGCGAACGCGGCGAAGAGCTGGTCGCGCACCTCTACGGCGAGACGACGCAGGCGGAGGCCGGGCTGTTTCGCGCACACCTCGAAGCGTGCGCCGTCTGCCGCGAAGAGCTTGCGGCGTTCGGGAGCGTGCGCGAGGCGGTCGGCGTCTGGCGCGCGGAGGCGCTCGGCACAGTCCCCTCGCTGAACATCGAAGAGGCGCTCGCGCCCTCGACCCGAACACTGTCAACCGCGCCGCGCAAGCGTTCCGCGCGCGCGGCGCTGCGCGAGTTCTTCTCGCTCTCGCCGCTCTGGCTGCGCGCGGGAGCCTTCGCCGCGACGCTTGCCGTCTGTGCGCTCGCGGCTTTGACGCTCGCGCGCGCGGAGGTTCGCTGGGGCGCGGACGGCCCCGCCTTCCGCGCGGGCGCTTCGGAGAGGGTTGTCAGGGAATATATTCGGGTTCCGGTGCAGAGCGGCTACACTGAGGAGCAAGTTAACGCCGTCGTCGCGCAGAAGGTGGCGGAGGCGACAGCCGAAACCGAAGCGCGACTTAATAAGCAGACGCAGGAGCAAGTCATCAACGTCGGCGACAAGAAGACTGTCGAAGCGCCTGCTCAGCCGCGCAAGCGTCAGACGCGTGCGAACACACGGCGCGATGAGATGCAACTCGCAGACGACGACCTGCCCCGTCTGTCCGACCTGCTGAGCGGCAGTTACTAGAGGCGTCCGAGGTCTCCGATGAGAATCGCGCTTAAAAACTTCTTCACCGCGGAACGTCTCGCCGTCGTCCTCTTCGGCCTTGCCTTTCTCCTCTTCCCGCTCTGCGCCGCGGCCGTCGCGCAGGAGCCGCAAGAGCCGCAGGCGCCTGCGTCGCCTCAGAATCCCGCGCGAGCCCTCAACCTGGTGCAACGCCTGAACCTGTCACGCGAGCAGCGACAACAGTTGCGCGAGATTCGGAGGCAGAGCGAGCCGGAGGTGCGCGCGCAGACGCGCCGCGTGCGGCTCGCGCGGCGCGCGCTCGACGAGGCCATCTATGCCGACCCGGTTGACGACGCACTCGTCGAACAGCGCTCGCGCGAACTTTCGGCCGCGCAGTCCGCGCTCATCAGTCTGCGCGCCTCGACCGAACTGAAGATCCGCCGCATCCTCACCGACGAACAGCTCCGGCTCTTCCGCAACCTCCGCCAGGAGGCGCAACGCCGCCAGATGTTGCAGAGGCGCATGAACCGCGCCCTGCGCCAGTCCGCGCCGCCTCCGACGAACGCGCCCAACGCGGACGCCCCCGCCGACACACAGCCCAGGCCGCCCGTCACGCGTCGGCGAAGACCATAAAAACGCAGTAGACAGAAGTCAGGAGACAGTAGCCGGTAGAAGAAACCCTCGTCGCTCGAACCCTGCGTCTGTCATCCTCAACCTTAGCAAGCGGAGCCTACTGACTACTGTCTACTGACTTCTGTCTACTTTACAACTTGACGCCCCCGCTACTTTCCGCACATCATAAGTCCGCTCGCTTCCGGCCGAACGAAAACAGTGTAGGTTAAGTCCGCTCAGCGCCGACGGGGCTTCGCGCTCCGGGGCGTCGGGGCGCGAGGCGCGGAGGCGTCGTCGTTCGGCACATCTCCCTGCACGAAGGTTACCCGGCTCCTTTTGCACGCATGAATTTCGCCCTGCGCGCCCTGCTAGAAGTTCAGGAGACCACCCTGCTCGCGGCACGCGCCGCGGGTAGGCTCTTCCGACGCCCGACTTACGTCGCCGAGATGATCACGCAGATGGACGTGATCGGCGTCGGCTCGCTGACCATCATCCTCCTGACGGGCTTCTTCACCGGCGGCGTGCTCGCGCTGCAAACCTATCCCACGCTAAAATATTACGGCGCGCAGGACCAGACCGGCAGGCTCGTGGCGACCGCGCTCGTGCGCGAGTTGGGGCCGGTGCTCTCGGGGCTGATGGTGGCGGGCCGGGTCGCGTCGGCCATCGCGGCCGAGCTGGGCTCGATGGTCGTCTCGCAGCAGATCGACGCCATGCGCGCGCTCGGCACAGACCCCGTGCGCAAGCTGGTGGCGCCGCGGCTGGTGGCGCTCCTAATCACGCTGCCGCTCCTGACCATCGTCGCCGACGCCGTCGGCATCGGCGGTGGCTGGGTGGTCTCGACGCAGTTCTTCGGGATCAACTCCAGCTCGTTCATGGCCGCGGTCTGGGACGGGCTCTCGACCGACGACATCATCGGCGGCTTTATCAAGACCTCGGCCTTCGCGCTCATCATCGGGACGGTCGCGTGCCACAAGGGTCTGAACACGGAGGGCGGGACGGTCGGCGTCGGCCGCTCGACGACCACGGCCGTCGTCGCCACGTCGATCCTGATCATCGTCGCCGACTACTTCATCACGCGCGGGCTCCAGCTCGTCTTCGGACTGCCGGCCGGTTGAGCGCGGGCGAAAACTTTATGTCTTCAGCGGACGTTGAGGAGCGGGAGCAGGAGCCGGCCGGCGCGGCGCGCGGTGGCGTGAGCACGGCCGCGGCCGAGAGCACTTTCGCGGAAGTGGACGACCGCGACCGCATCACGCCCGCCATCGAGTTCCAGGACGTGACGCTCTCGTTCGACGAAAAGGTCATCCTCGACAACCTCAGCTTCACCGTGAACAAGGGCGAGACGAAGGTCATCCTCGGCGGCTCGGGCGGCGGCAAGTCCACGACCATCAAGCTTATCCTCGGGCTCTTAAAACCCGACTCGGGACGCATCCTCGTGGACGGCGAGGACATCACCGACTACACCGAGGCGCAGATGATGTCGGTGCGCAAGAAGATGGGGATGGTCTTCCAGGAGGGCGCGCTCTTCGACTCGCTCTCGGTCTACGACAACGTCGCCTACCGCCTGCACGAGCAGAACGTCCCCGAGGACGAGGTCGAGCAGGAGGTGCGCCGCATGCTCCGCTTCGTCAACCTCGAAGACGCCATCGACAAGATGCCGATAGAACTCTCGGGCGGCATGCGCCGGCGCGTCGGTATCGCGCGCGCGCTCGTCGGCGGCCCGAAGATCGTCATGTTCGACGAGCCGACCGCGGGCCTCGACCCGCCGACGGCGCGCACCATCTGCGAGCTGGCGATCAAGCTGCGCGACCTCGAAGACGTTTCCTCCATCTTCGTCACGCACGAGATGAACAACGTCAAGTACCTGACGAGCGAGTACGCGGTCGTCAACGACGACGGCGAGATCGTCTTCGAGGAAGAGGGCCAGCGCCTCTGCCTGATCAACACGAAGGTCTTAATGCTGCGCGGCGGCAAGATCATCTTCGAGGGCACCGACGAGTCGCTGCACAAGAATCATGACGCCTACATCCAGCGGTTCATCCGCGGACACTGAAGAAAGGAACGATGAAGTATGAACGATGAACGATGAGCTGAAGACAGGCGGCTTTGTCTTACAGTTCATCGTTCGTCGTTCATACTTCATCGTTAGAACATATGCCTCCAGCGAAGAAGCGCGTCGGGATCCGCGAGGTGCGGGTGGGACTGTTGGTCGTCATCGCCATCGGCGTCCTGATCTTCCTCATCCTGAACGCGTCGGGCGACATCTCGCCCTTCTCGCGCAAGATTCACCTGCGCTCGCGCTTCTCGAACGGCGACGGGCTCCGGCGCGGCTCCGAGGTGCGGCTGGCGGGCGTCCGCATCGGCAAGGTGGACGACGTGCGGCTGATGCCGCCTTCGGACAACCCGCGCGACAAGGTCGAGGCCAGCTTCTCCATCGACAACGAGATCGACGGCCGCCCCGCCACCGACCTCATCCGCAAGGACTCGACGGCCGTCCTCTCCTCGCCCTCGATCCTCGGCGCGGAGAAGGTCATCAACCTCACGCCCGGCGGCGCCACCGCCGAGCAGATCCGCGACGGCGATCTCATCCCGCCTCCGCCCGGCGACGAGGGCGGCACCGTGCAGCAGCTCACGCAGTCGGGCACGCGCCTCATGGACCAGCTCAACGAGCTCTCCAAGCAGTTCACCGACATCTCGCAGAAGGTCAACCAGGGCCAGGGCACCATCGGCCAGTTCGTCAACAACGAGGCTTTCTACAACAACCTCAACTCGACCATGCGCGACGTGAACGAGCTGGTGCGGCAGATACAGTCCGGCCAGGGCTCGGCCGGCCGCTTCGTCAACGACCCTGCGCTCTACAACAACCTGAACGAGGTCAGCCGCTCGCTCCAGGAGATCGCCGACGGCCTCAAGCAGGGCCGCGGCACGGCCGGCAAGCTCCTCACCGACGACGCCATCTACAACGAGGCGCGCGGGGCCATCGCCCGCCTCAACCGCTCGGTGGACAACATCGACCTCATCGTCAACGACCTCCGCCAGGGCCGCGGCACGGCCGGCAAGCTCCTCACCGACGAGGCCATCTACAACGACGCCCGCTCGGCCATCGCCCGCTTCAACACCGCCGCCGAGCGCATCGACAACGTCGTCGCCGGCGTCCAACGCGGCGAAGGCACCGCCGGCAAGCTCCTCACCGACGACCAGCTCTACAACAACGTCAACCAGCTCTCCGCCGAGACCGTCAAACTCATCTACGACTTCCGCCAGAACCCCAAAAAGTACCTGACCATCAAGTTCGAACTGTTCTAGCGCGGGCACGTTGTTCACGACAAATAAAGTTGTTCCCTAAACAATAAAGTCCTTCCCCAAACAATAAAGTTGTTCCCCAGAATGCTAAGGCAGTACTCTGGTGAACAACTCCGTCCACAGCTTGGGCTTACTTTTTTGCCGTGGGCGTCAACTCGGACTTGTCGTTGCTCATGGGCTCCGTACAAACCGTGTTCATAGGTAAAATCCAAAATTCATTCCCTACCTGTGAACCCTTCGCTTGCTTTTGATTGCAGGCTGTAAAAGCCCGCGACTGGCGGTTAACATCGGCAGATTCAAACGTCCTTCACAGGATCTTGACGGGCCGCGATGCTAAACGGTTTGTCGTTGGGCTGTGATCAGTTCCGCAAGCTCTTCTGGTTGCCAGTATGTAGGTGATGGTATCCGCTGTGTTGCCCACATCCACGCCCCGCGCTCTTTCTCGGCATAAACGATGAACTTCGCCAATAAGGCTTTGCGCCTATTAATGTCGATCTTGGCCACAGCCTTAGAGAGGCCGGGATTAAGTAGACAGTAGGTCTCTTCCCTATCTGTCTTCAACGCAGACCAGAGCTTGTTAATCAGCGGCGTGAAGATGGAGGTTCTCGTGCGTGAAGTTCGGGTAGAACGTCGTGGAGACCTTCGGGTACGCGGTATCGAAATATTTAACTGTTTCGGGCTCGCCCTGTCCCCTGAAGCTCAGAACCGAATGGAAATCGACTAAACAGTCGAATTGCAGCACCCCGATTCTCATCGCTTCTTTCCCGCCGGCAATCGCCTCGATTCGGTCCCCCCTACCATACCTTTCGATGACGAGCAGGTCACGCTGCCGGTTCGGCCCGCCCCACCCGTAGGTCACGGGCCAGAACAGATAGAACGACTCATGACTCTCATCATACGCTCCCTTAATGTACTGCACACTCCGCGGGAATAACGCAGTAAAGTAGGCCGAGCTGTTCCTCCTGCTCAACTCGTCCCCCCCTAACAGATACGCCGTTATGAGCGATTCAAACGCGGGGACGGTATATCCGGTATGCTTATCGAGAGAGTCCGCATGATACTCCCTTTGCACTTCAGGCAACCGTCGCCTAAGTTGTAGGGATGCGTTGAACACCTCCACCAGCAAATCCCCGATTTTATTGAACCACGGAAGCGGCCCGGAGAATTTGATGAGCAGCAGCCCTAAATGTGCCATCCGCCGCATGGCTGGAAGGAATTCAGTCTCTTTTATTCTTAGTACATCTTCCGGGGTGATACGTAGTGAGGAGTCATCCTGAAACTCCCAAACCGATACTGCCCTATCCCGCAGTTTTTCGATCAGGACGTTGAACTGAATCTCCCTATTCTCCGACAATAACTGCTCGACGTAAGATTCGAACTCTTCGTCGGTGGCGGTGAAAGCCGAGATCGAACTGAAGGAGCTGCCTTGCAGGCGAGTCCGCTCTTCAAGCCGGATCTGAGGCAACAACTGCTCCAACCGCGTCGCCACCGTCCGCTGGACATACGGCTCAATATCGATGAGGCCCAGGATCTCTGTGCGAGTTCTCACGCGCCTCTTCTTAGACCAACCATCAGGTGTTTCCATCCAGCCTATGCTTGTACGAATAGCTCATCTGCTCCGACATGTTCGGCCTGTCCGAGTGGGTAGTATGCGACCCTGTAGATTCCTGCTCGCACAGGCGCCTTGAAAATGACACCTATTTTTTCCGCGTCGAGCCCCGTGTATCTGATGGGGTATGTGGAGACGGCGGGCGAGAAGCCTGATAGTTGTCCCACATCATCGAGGTGAGCTACTTCAACACGTAGGTCGCCTTCGATCTCATTTACACCTGATGCGAACGTGATGCTTACGTGTACGTAGTCGGCGGGGTTTACCACCCGTTCGCGTAATGCCACTTCGACTCGTTCGGGATCGCCGGTAAGAACTCCAGCCTTACCTAACAGCACCGCCAGTGTTCTACGCACCTCGGTGAGGTAGGTCGTCAAAAACGGACGCCATGTGTGACGCTCACGCCGCCCTTTGC
>CAXTSK010000160.1:0-9428 GCA_964246655.1 uncultured Pyrinomonadaceae bacterium | reverse complement strand
ACCTGGTTCATGCTGGCGTCGTGTCAGCCTGAGTCCAACTCATGACTCGGATTCACTTATCACTTTTGCAGCATTATAGACGCCCGCGCCCGTTTACTCCAAAGGGGCCGTCCGCGTCAGCGGAAGAGCGCGTCGTAGTCGTCGATGAGTCGTTCGAGCCGGGCCTTCAGCTCGGCGTCGCGGGCCGCGGCGTCCGCGTATTGGAGTTGAAGGCGGTGGACGCGGTCGGTGTTGTCCACCTCGGCTTCGAGCAGCTTCGCCTTCGCGCCTGCGTCGCGCGCGCCCTGCTTGAGCGCCGCGACGCGCCCGGCGAAATCGCCCTTGCGCGCGTCGAGGAGCGCCTGCGCCTCCGCCACGCCCGCCTTCGTGTCCCCGGCCTTCTCGACCTTCGAGAGCAGCTCGTCCGTGAAGGAGTTGAGCGTCTGTGCGAGCGCGTCCGCCGACTCGGCACGCCCCGCGCGGTCGCCGCCCGAGTTGGGAGCCGTATCAGACTTACCGCAGCCCGCGAGCGCGAGCACGCACGCGAGCGCCGTCAAAGTTAGCGCCGACCTTCTACTCATCATAAACTCCACAGGAGTCCGGGGAAGCGCTATGATGTAGCAAACCGCCGAAACGAAAGTCAAACCCGAAGGAGGGCGCGGCGCACGGATGAAGCACACCGAAGGATTCCTGAAGCTGGTGGACGACGCCAAAGCGCGCGTCCGCGAGGTCAACGTCGAGCAGGCCCGGGAGCGCACGGGGCAGGGCGCGCGCCTCATCGACGTGCGCGAAGATAACGAGTGGCAGCGCGGCCACGCCGCGGGCGCCGAGCACTTGGGGCGCGGCATCATCGAGCGCGACATCGAGACGGCCGTGCCCGACCACGGCGCGGAACTTATCCTCTACTGCGGCGGCGGCTACCGCTCGGCGCTGGCCGCCGACAACCTCCAACGCATGGGCTACACCAACGTCTACTCTCTGGCCGGCGGCTGGAAGGCTTGGCAGGACGCGGGCGCGCCCGTCGAGAGCGAGTCTTAAATGAGGAGGCACCCTTGCAGCACGAAACCGGCGCACGCCGCCCCGCCCCTTACATTCTTCCGGCGCTCGCGGCGCTCGCGTTGCTGTTCGTCGCGCCGCAGGCGCGCGCGCAGTTGGACTCTCAGCAGGCATACAGCACGCTGATGCAGCAGCGCATGGAGATGTCTATGCGCGCGGTCGCGGAGGCGCAGCGCCGCCGCTTCGAGGAGGGCAAGTCCGACACGAACTTCCCTTCCGACGCCAACAAGGCAGGGGCCAAACCGGGCGTCGTGCGCGTCGTCTCGCCCGAGGAGCGGAAGGCGCTCGCGTACAACGAGCGCGGCCTTGAACACTTCACGAAGGGCCGTGTCGAGCAGGCCGTCAAGGAGTACGGCGAGGCCATCCGCGCCTTCCCCACGCTCGCCGCCGCGCACAACAACCTCGGGAGCGCGCACTTCGCCGCCGCGCGCTTCGAGGAGGCTGCCGCCGCCTTCCGCCGCGCCGCCGAGATAGAACCGAACTACGGGCAGGCTTACTTCAACCTCGCGCTCGCGCAGCTCAAACTCGGCCGTGAGCGCGAGGCCGACGCGGCCTTGCAGGCGGCCGTGCGCGCCTACTACACCGCGGGCGACGAGCACTTCAAGGCGGGCCGCCTGAAGGAGGCCGAAGAGTCCTACCGCGGCATGCTCCAGATAGATTCAAACTACGTGCCCGCCCTCCTGCGCCTCGGCCTCGTCTGCAACACCGCGCGCCGCTTCGAAGAGGCGGCCGTTCATCTACGTCTCGCCGCACAGCGCGAGCCCGCCAACCCCTACGCCCACGAAGGGCTCGCCGAATCCCTCTACGGCCTGAACAAGTTTGAAGAGGCCGTCGCCTCGGCCGAACGCGCCCTCAAACTCTCCCCCGACTTCCCCGCCGCGCACTACTTCGCCGGCCTCGCTCGCGCCGCTTCAGGACAACGCGACGCCGCCCTCGCACACCTCGCCCGACTCACACAACTGAAAGCCGACAACTACGCCCAACTCCTCTCCGACTTCCTCGACAAGAAGTCGCCGCCCAAGTAGCGAAACATCCTCACATGCCCACGCGCTTCCCGGTGGCCGTGCGGCGTCATCGTCCCGTCAACTTTCACGCCGGAACCTAACGCGCCTCTGCTATATTCATGGCAGACCTGGAAAGGAGTACGCTGCCCGTGGCGCCTCAATCAGCCGAGCCAGTCCCCCTCAACCTCTTCTACTCCTATTCGCATAAGGACGAAGAACTGCGCGACGAACTGGAAACGCATCTCGCCTCGCTGAAGAACGATGGCGTCATCCACGGTTGGCATGACCGCCAGATTACGCCGGGGCAAGAGTGGGACGGCAAAATTGATGAACGTCTGAACAGCGCGGACATCATTCTCCTGCTCGTCAGCCCTGACTTCCTGGCTTCGAAGTATTGCTACGACATCGAAGTTCGACGCGCGTTGGAGAGGCACGAGACCGGCGAGGCTTGCGTCGTCCCCATCATTCTGCGGCCGTGCGATTGGCAACGCGCGCCTTTCAGCAAGCTTCAGGCTTTGCCCGTCGGCGCCGTTCCCGTCACACGCTGGCCTGACCGCGACGAAGCTTTTCTGAATGTGACCGGGGGCATCCGCCGCGCCGTCGAGGAATTACTCTCCGTCCGCGAAAACCTCGCGGCGAACCCCTGTGAGGAAATATCCACGCCCTCGCCGGTCGGGCCGGCGGGTGAACCCGACGACGACTGGCGCGTGCACATCCCGGTCCCACCGCCCTTCGGCTTCGTGCCGCGGCGGGACAGGAAGGGGCACGACATCGTCGGCCACCTCGTCGCAGAGCTGGCGCCGGGGCGGCGATGCCGCCTGGTGCTTTCGGGGCCCGGTGCCGCCGGGAAGACCACGATTGCGGCCGAGGCTGCGCGCACGTTGCTGGAGCCCTACGAGGGGCTGGTCGTGTGGAGCGACGCCGCGGGGCGTGTAAACTACACGGCGTCCTCGCTGTTCGAGGACATTACCATCACGCTCGGCGGCTCCAAGCCGCACAGGCGCCCGTTCGACAGGAAGAAGGCCGAGGCCGACGTGCGGATCGCCGGCCGCACGCTCCTCGTCGTGATTGACAGCTACGAGAAGGTCCTGCACGAAGAGCGGGAGAGCATCCTGGACTGGCTGGCGGGGTCGGCGCACTCGGCGCTGTTCATCTCGCGCGAGAGGGAAACGTATTTCGACCTGGACGAGGTTCACGTGCTGCCCATGTGGCGCGACGAGGCGCAGGAGTTGCTCGGGCGGCTGATCGATAAGACTCAGTCCCCGGAACTCTTCACCAGCGCGGTTCGCAAGCGCATCCTCGATGCCGCGGGGGGTATCCCCCTCGCTCTGAAATGGCTCGTCGCGCAGACCATCATGACGAAGCGGCCGGCCGGGGGGCTCGAAAAGCTGAGACGCGGCAAGGGCAAGGCGGCCGACCGCGCCTTCAACAACGCCTTCACCCTCCCGCAACTCGGCGACGACGGGCGCGCCGCACTGCTCGCCCTCTCGCTGTTTACGCCGAGCGCCGCGCATGAAGCCCTCGCCTACGTGGCCGGGTTCGGCCGCAACGCGCGCGCCCTGGAGCGGCTCGACGGCGCGGCGACCAATCTCACCCGGCTGTGGCTGCTCAGGGAGGGAGACACGTGCGACCGCCTCGGGCTCGAAGACCTCACGCGCACGCTGGCTGGCGCCGCGCTCGCTCAGGACGGCACCGTGGGAGGCTTCAAGTTCTTCCTGAGCCGCGTCCGGCGGTTCTTCCTCCGGCTCCTTAGTAAAGAGACGCGTGAGGAGCAATTCAAGCGACGCTTCATCGGTCACTTCGTGCAGCACGCCGTCAGCTTCAAGTGGGCCAAGTACGCAGACCGCACCGTCCCTCAGGCCGAGCGGAGCAACGTCGTGGCGGCGATGCAGTTCGCGTTCGAGCGGAAGGACTGGGACACGGTGCTGGAGTTGTTCGCCGTGACGCTGAACTACGTCAACACCTACCCGCTTTGGAGGCAGTCAGTCCTCGCGGCCGAGCGGGAGGCCGAAAACTTCCTGAAGAAGGGCCGCCCGCCGCTGCTCATCGAGATCAACCACCGGTACGAGAACAAAAGGGAGGCGCGCAGTTACTATGAGGGCATCCCGGGAAAGCTCGGCGTGAAGGGTCTCGCCTCCCACGCCGACTTAATCGGCTTCGACCCGTTCCGCGCGGGGCTGCGCAGCAGCGGCAAGAACACTTGGAAGCTGGTCGTCCTCTCGGTGGTCGCGTTCGAACTGGGCGTGTGCGCGCGCTACCGGGCCAAGTATCAGCGGTCGCACGGCGAACGCGACGCGGCGAAGAGACTCAGCCGACGGTCGCGGGATTACTTCGAGGCGGCGAAGAGGCTCAAGCTGGCGTTTAACGACTACGGGGGCTACGCCATCGCCTGCAACAACCTCGGCCTGACGCTGGCCGCCGAGGGGCTGGCCGGGGAGGGCGAGGAGGGTTGGAAGGCCAAAGCCCTGACGGAGTTGGACGACGCGCGTAATAACTTCAAGAAGGCGCAAGCGGAGTTGAAGGAGAATTTAAAGAAGAAGAACGTGAAATATAAGGGGGAGTATGAGGAGTTTGAAAAGGTGGCGGAGCGCAACATAAAATGGCTGACGGGTCTCGAAGGTTAGGCGCGGACGGAGGAGGCGCCGGCGCTGGGATTGAAGAAGGTCTCGGAGCGGAAGGCGCCGCAGCGCAAGAAGTCGGGAGGCGGGACAGGTAGTTAGCGCGCGGCGCACGTCAACGCGTGGCACAGGCGAAGGGGGCGCGAGACTGGCGCCCCCTTCGTGTGCCTCGGGTGGGCGGCGGGTGTAGAATCGGAGGCGTCAAGCTCTCTTACTTTATTGAAGGATGAACCCTCTTATGACGAAGGAAGCGACGGGGCAGAGGGCGGCGGAGACGCGGGTCGAGTCGGAATCGATGGGCGAGGTCGAGGTGCGTGCGGACAGGTATTGGGGGGCGCAGACGGAGCGTTCGTTGCACCACTTCAACATCGGGTTCGACGTGATGCCGCGGGAGATGGTGCGGGCGTTGGGGGTGCTGAAGAAGGCCGCGGCGCTGGTGAACGAGGAGTTGGGGAAGCTGCCTTCGGACAAGGCGCGTTTGATTGAAAAAGCGGCCGACGAGGTCATCGAGGGGAAGTTGGACGAGCACTTCCCTTTGCGCGTGTGGCAGACGGGCAGCGGCACGCAGACGAACATGAACGCGAACGAGGTCATCTCGAACCGCGCCATCGAAATCGCAGGGGGCGAGATGGGCTCGAAGAAGCCCGTCCACCCGAACGACCACGTCAACATGTCGCAGTCTTCGAACGACACCTTCCCGACGGCGATGCACATCGCGGCGGCCGAGCAGATGCAGAAGTTGATTCCCGAGGTGAAACGCCTGCGTGACGCGATTGACGCGAAGGCACGGGAGTTCGCCGACGTGGTCAAGATCGGACGGACGCACTTGCAGGACGCGACGCCTCTGACCGTGGGGCAGGAGTTCGGCGGTTGGGCCTCTCTGTTGGAGAGAGACGTTGAAAGGTTGGAAATGGTGCTGCCCGGGCTCTATGACTTAGCCATCGGCGGGACGGCCGTGGGGACGGGCCTGAACTCGCACCCGGAGTTCGCGGAAAAGGCGGCGGCGAAGATCGCGGAGCTGACGGGGCTGCCGTTCAAGCCGCACCCGAACAAGTTCGCGGCGCTGTCGGCGCACGACGAGATGGTCTTTGCGAGCGGCGCCCTGAAGACGCTCGCGGCGTCTTTGATGAAGATCGCGAACGACGTGCGCTGGCTGGGGTCAGGGCCGCGCGCGGGCATCGGCGAGCTGGTGCTGCCCGAGAACGAGCCGGGCTCTTCCATCATGCCGGGGAAGGTCAACCCGACGCAGTCGGAGGCTCTGACGATGGTCGCCGTGCAGGTGATGGGGAACGACGCGGCCATCGGGTTCGCGGGCTCGCAGGGCAACTTCGAGCTGAACGTCTTCAACCCCGTGATGATTCACAACCTGCTCCACTCGATCCGGCTCTTGAAGGACGCGTGCCGCGGCTTCGTGGACTTCTGCGTCGAGGGGTTGGAGTTGAACCGCGCGCGCATCGACGAGAATGTGCAGAAGTCGCTCATGCTCGTCACGGCGCTGAACCCGCACATCGGCTATGACAACGCCGCGAAGATCGCCAAGCACGCGCACAAGAAGGGCATCAACCTGCGCGAGTCGGCGGTGGAGTTGGGACTGCTGACGGCCGAGCAGTTCGACGAGTACGTCAAGCCGGAGGAGATGACGCACCCGTAGCGGTCGGGCTGAGGTGGGATTCAACACAGAGACACGGAGACGCAGCTTGTTGAGCTATTGGCCCGAAGCTGTGTCTCCGTGTCTCTGTGTTTAACTCCTCATCCGCAAGTACGAACTATCGGGGCAGCGTCCGCATCTAATTTCCGGCGTTCGATATCCCGCGAGAGCGCTTGCGGGTCGCGAGTTGAAGGCTTATATTTCGCGTTTCGCACAGACGGCGCTTAAGTCGCCTGTACGTGTCAGGTATAACCCGGAGGGTTCAAGGAAGATGACCACGGCGTTTGAGACTCTGGAAGTCGAAGCTTCGGCAAAGGCGCCCACGCTCGAAGACTACTTCGGGCAGTCGGAGGCCGAGCTGTACGCACGCATCGAAGCGGCGCGGCGCGAGCTTGGAAGCCGTCTCGTCATCCTCGGCCACCACTACCAGCGCGACGACGTGGTCTGCCACGCGGACTACACGGGCGACTCCTTCAAGCTCGCCAAGCTCGCGGCCGAGCGCCCCGAGGCCGACTACGTCGTCTTCTGCGGCGTCCACTTCATGGCCGAGTCGGCCGACATCCTCAAGCCCGGCGACCAGAAGGTCATCCTGCCCGACCTCGGGGCGGGGTGCTCGATGGCCGACATGGCGACGGCCGAGCAGGTCGAGGACGCGTGGGAGCAGTTGCACTCAATCGGCATCCTCGAAGAGTTCAAGGTCGCGCCCGTCACCTACATGAACTCTACGGCGGCCATCAAGGCGTTCTGCGGCGAGCACGAGGGCGTCGTCTGCACGTCGTCCAACGCCGTCCCGCTCTTCGACAAGTATTTGAAGGAGGCCGACAAGCTCTTCTTCTTCCCCGACCAGCACCTCGGCCGCAACACCGGCGTCAAGTTCGGCATCCCGCTCGACGAGATGGCGCTCTGGGACCCGAACAAGGAGTTGGGCGGCAACACCCCCGAGCAGTTGCGCAAGGCGCGGCTCATCCTCTGGAAGGGACACTGCTCCGTGCACGGCCGCTTCCGCCCGTGGCACGTCGAGACGATTCGCAAGGAGGTGCCGGGCATCAAGGTGCTCGTCCACCCCGAGTGCGAGCGCGAGGTCGTCGAGAAGTCCGACCTCAACGGCTCGACCGAATACATCATCAAGGTCATCGAGGAGGCGCCGTCGGGCTCGGCCTGGGCCGTCGGCACCGAGGTCAACCTCGTCCAGCGGCTCGCGAAGCAGCACCCCGACAAGGACATCCGCCTGCTCGCGCCCGACCTCTGCATGTGCGCCACGATGTACCGCATCGCGCCGCAGAACCTTGCCTGGGTGCTCGACTCGCTCGTCCGAGGGATAGTCGTCAACCAGATCACCGTCCCCGAAGAGACGAAGGCTTGGGCGCGCGTCGCCCTCGACCGGATGCTTGCAATCAAGTGATAAGTGATAAGTGATAAGAAAAAGCAAGACGCCTCTTCCTCTTATCACCTCTCATCACTCATCACTTATCACTTATCACGTCACCTATGGCTGACCCGAACGACCGCGTGCCCGAGAACGTGCCGGGCACTTATTACGTGGACACGAACTGCATCGACTGCGACGTGTGCCGCGACACCTCACCCGACAACTTTACGCGCGCCGACCGCGGCGGCTACTCCTTCGTCTTCAAACAGCCACAGACCGACGCTGAGCGCGCCCTCTGCGAAGAGGCGCTCCTGGCCTGCCCCGTCGAGGCCATCGGCGACGACGGCTGAGCCCGCCGCCCCGCAGAAAGAAGGCGCGCAGAGGGAAACATTCTCCCCCAAACCTTCCGCATGTTTGCGGCGCGCGGCCGTTGCAATAATCTGCGAACCGGGGCAAGATGTACGCTCGACCGCCGCCACTCCCCGCGAAAGACGGACGCCATCCTCTTTCAGAACCCGAAAGATTCAAGGAGCCTCGCCATGCATCGCCCTTCGACCTCGTCATACACAATCGCACTCGTCTTTGCACTCATCGTCTCCGGCCTCGCCGTCGCAGGCCCCGGCGCCGCGGCGCGCGCGAAGGCTGCGCCGCAGCAGTCCGGCGAAGCCCGGAGCGCGCGACTCGGCGCGACCGACACCAAGTCCCGCGTGACCCGGGCCGCGCGCCGCGCCGGCAAATCCGCATCCAAGGCCGCGGCGGAGATGTCCCACGAACAGCGCGTGGCCCTCCGCGCGTGCGTCGAGACGCCGACCGGCATCCCCGCGACGATCAACTCCGAGTTGACGGCGGACGACTGCGACCTGGGTGACGGCACGCGCTACGACGTTTACAGCTTCGAAGGCACGGCCGGGCAGCAGGTCTCCTTCACGCTGACCTCGCCCGACTTCGACGCCTACCTGTTCCTCGGCACCTTCGACGGGACCGATCTCATCTTCGTGGGCGAGGACAGCAACGGCGGCGGCGGCACGAACGCGCGCATCCCTTCGGGGAGCGGGGTCGCCACGCTGCCTTTCACGGGGACGTACTTCATCTTCCCCAACGCGTTCGACCCGACGGACACCTTCGGCAACTACACGCTGACGCTTTCGACCGCCGCCGGGACGTGCCCGGCCTCGCCGGCCGCCATCGACTTCGGCGCGACCAGCGGCTCGCTCTCCTCGGGCGACTGCCGCTTCGTTGACGACAGCTTCTACGACACCTTCACCTTCAGCGGCACGGCCGGGCAGCAAATCTCCCTCTCACTCTCTTCCGTAAGCTTCGACGCCGCCGTCTACCTGCTCGACGACACGAGGAACATCCTGGGCTCGAACGACGACGGCGGCGGCGGCACGAACGCGCGCCTGCCGGCCACGAGCGGCTTCATCACGCTGCCCTACACGGGGACTTACTACATCGTCGCGAACGAGATTCCGCCGAGCAACCCGAACACCGCGCCGCCGACCGGCTCCTACACGCTGACGCTCGCGAGCGGCGGCATGTGCCCCGCCACGCCGATCAGCATCGGGCAGACCGTCGGCGACGGCTCGCTGACCGCGGGCGACTGCAAGCTGCCGGACGAGACGCTCTTCGACCTCTACACGTTCAGCGGCACGGCGGGGCAGCAGGTGTCGATCTCGATGTCGTCCACCGCCTTCGACACCTTCCTCTACCTCACCGACGTGGACGGGCAAATCTTCGCCTCGGACGACGACGGC
>CAXTSK010000159.1:8809-9475 GCA_964246655.1 uncultured Pyrinomonadaceae bacterium | reverse complement strand
CGGCCGTGCCCTGCCCGATCATGATGTCGAGCTGGTAGTCCTCCATCGCGGGGTAGAGAACTTCCTCGATCTGCGGCTTGAGGCGGTGAATCTCGTCGATGAAGAGGACTTCGCCCTCTTGCAGGTTCGTCAGCACCGCCGCGAGGTCGCCGCCGCGCTCGATGGCCGGCGCGCTGACGGACTTGAGCGGCGCGTCCATCTCCGACGCGATGATCTGCGAGAGCGTCGTCTTGCCCAAACCCGGCGGGCCGAAGAAGAGGACGTGGTCGAGCGCCTCGCGCCGCGCCTTCGCCGCGCGCAAAAATATCTTGAGGTTCGTCGTGATCTTCGGCTGCCCGACGTACTCTTCGAGCGAGCGCGGGCGCAGGGAAGACTCGACCAACTGGTCGTCCTGCGTCGCCGCGCCCGAGACCTCGCGCGGCATCTCGACAACGTTTTTGAGCGCCTCCGGCACCGCCTGTGACATCCGTAAAAACCCCCTCGCCTGTCCCGACCGCTGTCAACGTTTGAGGTCGCCATTATGCCACGTGCGGGCAAATGTTTCAAGCATGAAACGTTGAAAGAATAAAAAAATTCATCCCGTCCGATGTAAAAGAGAAGGGGGGGGGCGGCGGGGGGGGGGGGGGGGGGGGGGGGGGGGGGGGGTGTGTGTTGGGGGGGGGGGGG
>CAXTSK010000159.1:0-8799 GCA_964246655.1 uncultured Pyrinomonadaceae bacterium | reverse complement strand
ACTGTCGAAGGGTCGTGCGCGCCTGGTCTGAATGTCGAGTTGTCAGCGCGTCGTGTCGCCCGCGGCGAGTTGGAGGCGCGTGCTGGCGCGGTCAAGGCGGGCGCGCACATCGGCCAACTCTTCGGGCGTGCCGGAGAAGCCGCCGAGGAGACGTTCGGCCTCTTCACGCTCGGTGCGTGCGCGGGCGGCGTCAACCTCTTCGGGGAACTCGGCGAGGTCTGCGAGGACGGAGACGCGGTCGTTGTTGACCTCGACGAAGCCGCCGGAGACGAGCAGCCGCCGCGTCGTCCCCCCTTGTGTGTAGGAGAGCACGCCCGTCTGAAGCGCGGAGATGAGCGGCGTGTGGCCGGGCAGGATGCCCAGCTCGCCGCCGAGACCGGGCACGGTCACCGCGTCCGCCTGCTCCGACAGCAGGCGCCGCTCCGGCGTGATAACGTCTAGTTGAAGAGCCATGATTGGAAGTAGGAAGTATGAACGCTGAACGATGAACTGAAGGCGGTTTGTATTCAGTTCATCGTTCAGCGTTCATGGTTCAGCGTTAAGCCCCGGCGGCCATCCTGGTGGCCTTCTCGCGGGCCTCCTCGATGGTGCCGACCATGTAGAAAGCCTGCTCGGGGAGGTCGTCGTGCTTGCCGTCGATGATCTCCTGGAAGCTCTTGATGGTGTCGGCGACGGGGACGTACTTGCCCTCCATGCCGGTGAACTGCTGCGCGACGAAGAAGGGCTGCGAGAAGAAACGCTGCACCTTGCGCGCGCGGCTGACGACCAGCTTGTCATCATCGGAGAGTTCGTCGAGGCCGAGGATGGCGATGATGTCTTGCAGGTCTTTGTAGCGCTGGAGGATCTGCTTGACCGCCTGCGCCGTGCGGTAGTGGTCTTCGCCGACGACGCGCGGGTCGAGGATGCGCGACGAGGAGGTGAGCGGATCGACCGCCGGGTAGATACCCAGCTCGACGATCTGGCGCGAGAGCGCGGTGACGGCGTCGAGGTGCGCGAACGTCGTGGCCGGCGCCGGGTCCGTGTAGTCGTCCGCGGGGACGTAGACGGCTTGAATTGAAGTGATGGAGCCGGTGCGCGTCGAGGTGATGCGCTCCTGAAGCTCGCCCATCTCGGTCGCGAGGTTCGGCTGGTAGCCGACTGCCGACGGCATGCGCCCGAGCAGCGCCGACACCTCAGAGCCCGCCTGCGTGAAGCGGAAAATGTTGTCCACGAAGAGGAGCACGTCGAGCCCCTGGTCGCGGAAGTACTCGGCGACCGTCAGGCCCGAGAGCGCGACGCGCAGGCGCGCGCCCGGCGGCTCGGTCATCTGGCCGTAGACGAGCGCGACCTTCGACTGGCCGATGGTGTCCATGTCCACCTTCGTCATGTCGAACTCGCCGGTCTCCTCGAAGTGCTTGTTGAACTCTTCGCCGTACTGGATGACCTGCGACTCGACCATCTCGCGCAGAAGGTCGTTGCCCTCGCGCGTGCGCTCGCCGACGCCCGCGAAGACCGAGAAGCCCGAGTGCTTCATGGCGACGTTGTTGATCAGCTCCATGATGAGCACGGTCTTGCCGACGCCCGCGCCGCCGAAGAGCCCGATCTTGCCGCCGCGGAGGAAGGGCTGGATGAGATCGACGACCTTGATGCCGGTCTCGAACATCTCCATCCCGGTGGACTGCTCGTCGAGCGTGGGCGCGTGGCGGTGGATGGGGTAGCGCTGCTCGGAGTTGACCGGCCCGAGGTTGTCCACGGGCTGGCCGATGACGTTTAGGACGCGCCCCAGCGTCGTCTCGCCGACGGGGACGGTGATGCCGCCGCCGGTGTCGGTGGCGATCATGCCGCGCACGACGCCCTCGGTCGGCTGCATCGAGACGGTGCGGACGCGCCCATCGCCGAGGTGCTGCTCGACCTCGCAAATGATGTCGATGGGCGTGGGCACGTCGAACCCTTCCGAGGTGACGCGCAGGGCGGTGTAGATGGGCGGCAGGTAGCCGTCGCCGAACTCCACGTCGAGGACGGGGCCGATGATCTGCACGACCTTGCCCGTCTGGCCGATGCCGTCGCTGCTTGCGTGTGTGGACATACCTTTAGTTAATGCTCCTCTTCGGCAAAGCTATAAGGCGAGAAAAACTCAGTAAATTTAAGCCGAAAGGTTAGCACACGCGCCCCTCGGAGGCAAAGCGGCGCGCCCGGCCGGGCGGGGCGAAGGGAGCCGGCCGCGACGTGAAGAGGGCGGGGCTGACGTTCGTCAGTCCCGCCCTTAAAACTTTCGCGCGCGGCGCGGCTTATTCCGCGTCGTCGAAGCGTATCTTCATGCTGCGGAGCGTGCGCCGGTCTTCGTCCGTGAGTTCGAGTCGCGCGGAGTCTTCGTCGCCCTCCTCGGGCTCTGCCTCGTACTCGCGCAGGCCGATCTCCAGCCTGAGCGTCAGCTCCATCTCGTAGCCGGCCTCGCGCAGGCGCTCGATGGCGGCGGCCACCTCCGTCGAGTTCTCGACCGCGGAGTTGATGGCCGCGCCCAACTCCTGCACGATCTCCTTCGCCTCGTCGTTGATTTCCAAATGCTTCTCGCGTCGAATGAATTTTAGGGGATAGCTCTCTGAACGAAGATGCTACGCGGCGGGCGCGCGCAGGTCAACCGCGCGCCGCTCGTTGCTCCTTAAAACTCTGAATTCTGTTAGCAATTTCAACACGGAGACACGGAGACACAGCTAAAGGTTTCGAGCTGTGTCTCCGTGTCTCTGTGTTAATTCTTTCCGCTACGACCGGCCGTCGAAATCCACGTCGGCCTCGACCGCGGAGTAGATGCGGAGGTACATCTTGGTCTCCTCGGGGATGAGCGTGCGCCAGGCCGAGCCGCCGCGCGAGAGGTAGCCGGGGAGCTTGCGCGGGTTCGAGTTGTAGCCGGCCGCGAGCAACTCGGCCTGCGTCGCCAGGCCGCCGTCGAGCGCCGCCGCGACCTCGTCCTGCTTCTTCAGGTAGTCCCAAGTGTCCTGCATGTAGAGCAGCATCGCCTGTGTCGCGTTCGCGTGGTCGCGCATGCCCTCGACGAAGTCGGTCTTCAGTCCCGCCTTCGGGTGCTGCTCGCGCGTGCCCTCGTAGGTCGGCGGGATCATCTGCACCATGCCGCCCGCGCCCGCCGAGCTGACCGAGTAGCGGTAGGTGTCGCCCGCGTTCAAAGCGTACAGCGTCCGTATCTCGTCGAAGAGCGAGGCCGAGTCCTCGGACAGGAAGCGCTTGTGGTCGGTGTGCTCGACGTGGCAGAGGCGCTCGGCCACGTCGATGACCGCGGGGTCGATGAGCTCGCCGATGGAAGCGAGTCTGCGCGCGGCCTCGTCCAGGCGCTCGCGGACGTACTGGCCCCCGGCGCGCACGACCTCTCCGTTCTCGACCGCGGGGTGCGCGGAGGTGTAGTAGGCGACCTCGTGCAACTTGCCCTCGCGCTCGACGGGGTAGCGCACGACGAGCGGCTGAAGCTCGCGGCCCCCGGCGTCCGTCACGCGCACGGCCGTGTTGACGTAGTTCGGGCGCACGACCGAGACCTTCAAGGGCTCGCCCGAGGAGGAGACGGCGGTGAACTCGCCGCCCTTCCGGAGGAACTCTTCCTTGGAAGCGCGCAACGTCTTCACGTCGCCTTTGCCGTCGGAGACGGCGAGCGTCACGGCGTCGAGCGAGTCGGCGGGAAGTTTTTTAAGCTCGCGCTTGGCCTCGTTGATGCGCCCGCGCAAGGCCAAGGTCGCGGGGTTGGCCGAGGGCTTGCGCAGGTGGTTCGGCTGAACGAGCGCCGCCGAAGGCCCGGCGAAGAGGCCGAGGAACGACGGCAGCCCGGCGTAGGTCGGCCCCAGAAACACGACTAGCGGGAGAGCAGAAAAAAGCGTCTTTCTCATCGGCAAAAATCTCGAATTGTTAGGAAGATTTTTAAATCCGGAGTGCCCGAACCCCTTGTTCGTACCCGGAGACCTTGCTCGCCCGTTGCGCCCGCGTTGCGCGTTTATTGCAACTCATCTCAGACGCCCGAGCAGGGCTCTCAGTTGTACCCGTCCGCCCGTTCAAGTTGGCGAAGCGTTAGCACACACCGGGCGTTAAACGATGTGAACAGAAACAGTCCGTTGCCCGCCCCGAGCGCCTGTGCTAGGCTTCAAGACAACCCCGCGTGAGAAAAAAGTTGTCCGACGCACACGTCAGAAGAGAGACTTTATGAGCACGAAGACGGACGCGCCGAAGGCCGCCGCGCGCGAGCGTAGAGAGCACTTCGAGACCTCCTCGGGCATCCCGCTCCCGACCGATTTCAACCCTTCGAACACAGACCCCGTAGACTACGACCGGAACCTCGGCGACCCCGGCGACTTCCCCTACACGCGCGGTGTGCGCCGCAACATGTACCGCGGCCGCCTCTGGACGATGCGCCAGTACGCGGGCTACGCGACGGCCGAGGAGTCGAACGCGCGCTACAAGTTCCTCCTCTCTCAAGGGACGACGGGCCTCTCCGTCGCCTTCGACCTGCCGACGCAAATCGGTTTGGACTCCGACGACCCGCTCGCCGCGGGCGAGGTCGGCAAGGTCGGCGTCGCCATCGACTCGCTCGAAGACATGGAGCGCCTCTTCGAAGGCATCCCTCTGGGCGAAGTCTCGACCTCGATGACCATCAACGCGACAGCCGCGGTGCTGCTGTGCCTCTACGTCGCCGTCGCGAAGAAGCGGAACGTTGCGCCCGACAAACTTCAAGGCACGATCCAGAACGACATCCTCAAGGAGTACATCGCGCGCGGCACGTACATCTACCCGCCCGCGCCTTCGCTTCGTCTCGTCACGGACACCTTCGCCTACTGCGCCGCGGAGGTGCCGAACTGGAACACGATTTCGATCAGCGGCTACCACATCCGCGAGGCCGGCTCGACGGCCGTGCAGGAGGTGGCGTTCACGCTCGCCGACGCCATCACCTACGTCGAGGCGGCCGTCGCGGCCGGGCTCAAAGTTGACGAGTTCGCCCCGCGCCTCTCCTTCTTCTTCAACGCGCACAACAACCTGCTCGAAGAGGTGGCGAAGTTCCGCGCCGCCCGCCGCCTCTGGGCGCGCCTCATGCGCGAACGCTTCCACGCGCGCGACCCGCGCTCGCAGATGCTCCGCTTCCACACGCAGACGGCCGGCTCGACCCTCACCGCGCAGCAGCCCGAGGTCAACGTGGTGCGGACGGCCGTCCAGGCGCTCGCCGCCGTGCTCGGCGGCACGCAGAGTTTGCACACCAACGCGATGGACGAGGCGCTCTCGCTGCCCACCGAAGCAACGGCGCGACTCGCGCTGCGCACGCAGCAGGTCGTCGCATACGAGTCGGGCGTGGCCGACACTGTAGACCCGCTCGCCGGCGCCTACGCGGTCGAGCATCTGACGAACGAGATAGAACGGCTCGCGCTCGACTACATCCAGAAGATCGACGCGCTCGGCGGCATGCTCCACGCCATTGAGGTTGGCTACGTCCAGCGCGAGATACAGGAGGCCGCCTACAGCTACCAGCGCGCCGTCGAATCCGAAGACGCCGTCGTCGTCGGCGTCAACCGCTTCCGCGCCGAAGACGAGACGCCCGTCCCCACGCTCCGCATCGACCCTTCGGTCGAGCGCGCGCAGGTCGAACGCCTCCGCGCCTTACGCGCCCGCCGCGACGCCGAAAAGACGGAGGTCGCCCTCACCTTCCTCGAAGACGCCGCCCGCTCCGCCGACAACCTCCTCCCGCGCATCCTCGACTGCGTCGAATCGCTCGCCACCGTCGGCGAAATCAGCCACCGCCTCCGCCGCGTCTGGGGCGAGTACCGCGAAGCCGTGACGGTGTAGAATTGCTGCATGGACGCTGTTGATACCAACATTATTATTTGAGGGGGGAAGTCACACACTTCTAAAAGGAAAGGCCGCCCCCGATAATGAATTGCCGCCGCTGTCGAAACTCTATCACTGGCGACCCACGCTGGTGTCCGAACTGCCACGAGTTCGTTCCTGAATCTTTAATCGGGCAAATGCTTGGTGGTAAGTACGAACTGCTTGGTGTGTTGGGCATGGGCGGCATGGGGGCAGTCTATCGGGCGCGGCGAAAGCGCATCGGGGATGAGGTAGTCGTCAAGACTCTTTTGCCGAGTTTGTCTCAAGAGTCCGCGCGCTTCCATCGTGAAGCCGAAGCCGCCGCAAGCGTGAAGCATTCCAACGTCGTCATCATTCACGATTCCGACGAAGCGCGCGGAGAGTTGCCGGCCTTTATTGCGATGGAGATGGTCAAGGGCGTACCGCTCCGCCACGTCCTGCAAAACGAAGGCAGATTAGAACCGGCGCGTGCCGTCATGCTGATGCGTCGCATCTGCGCCGGGGTCGGCGCGGCGCACAGGCTGGGCGTCGTGCATCGTGATTTGAAACCGGAGAACGTGATGGTCGTCCCGCCCGAAGAAGAGGGCGAAACGGAGACGGTTAAGGTTTTAGACTTCGGCATTGCCAAACTGCTGGACAAAGAAGCGACACTGCTAACGCAAAAGGACGCGGTGCTAGGCACGGTTTTTTATATGCCGCCGGAGCAATGGCGGGGCGAAGAAGTGGACACGCGCGCCGACGTTTACAGTCTCGGCGTGATGCTCTACGAGATGCTCACGGGCACATGGCCTTTCACCGGCAGGACTCGTGATGAGTTAATGATGAAGCATCTGTCCGAGCCTCCTCCATCATTGACGCTTGACCGGGGCGCACCGCCTGAACTGGAAGCCGTAATAAAACGCGCTCTGGCAAAGGAGCGGGATGCACGGCAGCAGAACGCGACGGAACTGTCGCGCGAACTACAAGCCGCGATGGCGGCGGCATTACCTTCGCTGCTAACATTCGAGTTCGACACTGTGACACTTGATGCGCGTGGGCAAGTAACGGCGCGGCGCAAAGGGCGGGCGCGGTATTTTGTGGAAGACTTGGGTGGCGGTGTGAAGTTGGAGATGGTGGAGATACCGGCGGGGACATTTAGGATGGGATCACTAGCTAGCGAAAAGGGACGACGCGACAACGAAAGCCCGCAGCATCAGGTCACTGTGCCGAAGTTTTACATGGGTAAGTTTGAAGTGACGCAAGCGCAGTGGCGCGCGGTGGCAAACTCACCGAAAGTCGAGCGAGAGTTAAATCCAGACCCGTCGAGATTCAAAGGCGACAATCTGCCTGTCGAGCGAGTCAGTTGGGGAGATGCTGTAGAATTCTGCCAGCAGTTATCGCAGAAAACCGGGCGCGAGTATCGCTTGCCGAGTGAAGCGGAATGGGAGTACGCCGCGCGTGCGGGAACGCAGACGCCGTTTGCCTTTGGCGAGACGATCACACCGGAGATTGTCAATTACAATGGAGACTTTCCATACGCAGACGCAGTTAAGGGTGCATATCGAGCGATGACAGTGGCGGTTGGGACATTGGGCGTAGCGAATGGCTTCGGTTTGTTTGACCTGCATGGGAATGTGTGGGAATGGTGTTTGGATTATTGGCATAATAATTACAGCAGCGCTCCAACGGACGGCTCAGGATGGATGAGTGGCGGGGACTCAAGTCTGCGGGTGCTGCGTGGCGGCTCGTGGTACGTCAATGGCGGCGACTGCCGTTCCGCCAGCCGCGGCAGTACTTGGCGCGGCGACCGCTACTATGCCGTCGGTGTTCGCGTGGTGGTCGTGTCGAGGACGTAGCCTTTACACGCTTAACCGTGCGCGAAACTAGGTAAGGAATTTCAACAGTAAGGAAGCACAGCATGCTCACGGAAGAACAAGCTCAAGAAATCTTGCGCGACCTGAGAGGGTTGCCCGCCGAAAAGATTGAGGAGGCGCACGACTTCATTCGTTTTCTGCAAGCGCAGTATGGGAGCGAACGGGCGACGGATGAGGCGAGCGAATGGTCTGACGAAGACTTGAGCGACTTTACCGCCGCCTCTGTACGCCATGCCGAACAATCAATCTTTCAGGGAGAGTGATGGTCAAGCCGGGCACAGTCGTGACGGTTAACTTTCCCGGAGCGCAGGGCGTCAAGCGGCGTCCGGCGCTTGTCGTCTCGACCGACGCATACCATGCGGCGCGACCCGACGTGGTGCTCGCCGTCATCACCAGCCAGACGAGAACGGCGACCGCGCCGACCGATTACGTGCTCCAAGATTGGGCGGCGGCTGGGTTGCACAGTCTTTCAGCCTTTCGCGCATATCTGGCGACGCTTCCGGCGACAAGCATTGTCGCCGTTATCGGTCAACTATCGGATCGTGATTGGCTCGAAGTGCAAGCGCGGCTGCGCGTCGCTCTAGCCGTTTCCTGAATACCAAGTGTCGCATTTACTCGAAGTCAAAAACTTGATGACGCAGTTCCCGACGCGTGCGGGGTTGGTGCGCGCGGTGGAGGGGGTGAGCTTTCACGTGGACGAGGGCGAGTTGTTGGGGCTCGTGGGCGAGTCGGGGTGCGGGAAGTCGATTACGGCGCTGTCGGTGATGCGGCTGGTCGGGGCGCCGGGGAGAATTGCGGGCGGGGAGATTCTGTTCGCGGGCGAGAACCTTTTGGCTGCGTCGGACGAGCGCATGCGGGAGATTCGCGGCGACGCCATCGCGATGATCTTTCAAGACCCGATGACCTCGCTCAATCCGTTCATGCGTATCTCGAAGCAGTTGATGGAGTTGACGCGCCTGCACCTTGGCTACACGAAGGATCAGGCTTACGAGCACGCCATCAAGATGCTCGAAACGGTCGGCATCCCCGACGCGCGTGCGCGTGTTGACAGTTACCCGCATGAATTTTCGGGCGGCATGCGACAGCGTGTGATGATCGCGATGGCGCTGTCGTGCGAGCC
>CAXTSK010000158.1:0-9487 GCA_964246655.1 uncultured Pyrinomonadaceae bacterium | reverse complement strand
CCTCCTTCCCCCCCCGACGGCGCCCAGCTGAACGGGCCGGTCGACGGGTTGATGCTCGCGCCCGCGGGCGCGCCCACGAGCGAGAAGGTCAACGTGTTGCCGTCAACGTCCGCGGCCGAAGCCGTGAACGTGTAGGCGGCGAGTTCGGCGATGGTTGCCGTCGCGGGCACGTTCGAGATGGTCGGCGCGTCGTTGACCGCGTTGATGGTGACGGTGACCGTCGCCGTCGCCGTCCCGCCGTTGCCGTCCGAGACGGTGTAGCTGAACGAGTCCGTGCCGTTCGCGTTCGCGTTGGGCGTGTAGGTCACGCCGCCCGCGGTGAAAGTGACCGAGCCCTTCGTCGCGCCGCCCGCGTTCGTCACGCTGAGCGTGTCGCCGTCAACGTCCGAGTCGTTGGAAAGGACGTTGACGTTGACGGCCGTGTCCTCGTTAGTCGTCGCCGCGTCGGCGCCCGCGACGGGGTTGTCGTTGACAGGGTTGACCGTGACGCTGACGGAACCGGTCGCCGTCCCGCCGTTGCCGTCGGAGACGACGTAGCTGAACGAGGCCGGGCCGTGGTAGTTCGCGTCGGGCGTGAAGACAGCCTGGCCGCTCACGACCGCGACCGAGCCGTGTGTTGCGCCGGAGACGCTCTCAAGCGAGAGCGTGTCGCCGTCAATGTCATTGTCGTTGAAGACCACGTCCACCGAGACGGGCGTGTCCTCGTCGGTCGTCGCCGTGTCGCCGGTGGCCGTCGGATTGTCGTTGACCGCCGTGACGTTGACGCTGACGGTCGCCGTCGCGCTGCCGCCGTGCCCGTCGGAGACGGTGTAGGTGAACGAGTCCGACCCGTTGTAGTTCGCCGCGGGCGTGTATATCACGTCGCTGCCGATGATGGCCGCGCTGCCGTGCGAGGGCGTGCCGACGCTCGCGACCGAGAGCGTGTCGCCTTCAACGTCGGTGTCGTTGGCGAGCACGCTGACAGTGACGGGCGTGTCCTCGTCCGTGTTGGCCGAGTCGGCGACGGCCACGGGCGCGTCGTTGACGGGCGTGACGTTGATCGAGACCGTGGGCGTGTTGGAGTCGCGGGCGCCGTCGTTCACCTTGAAGGTGAAGCTGTCGGGACCGTTGTAGTCGGCGTCGGGCGTGTAGGTCAGGTTGGGCGCCGTGCCCGAGAGCACGCCGTGCGACGGCGCGCCGACCGTGTAGGTGAAAACGTTGTTGACGTTGAAGTCCGTCGCCGAGAGCGTTATCGCCTTCTGCGTGTCCTCGGCCGTCGTGACCGACTGGTTGCTGGCGACAGGCGTGGTGTCGAGCGTGTCGTCGAGCCGCGCCTCGATGACGTTCTGAATCGCCTCCGGCACGTTCGAGAAGAAGTTGTAGCCGGTCAGCGCCTCGACCTGATCGACGGTGGCGAGGTACTTCCGCCAGTCGTCGGGGCGGATGTTGTCGTTGTTGGGCATGATGACGGCGAAGGTGCGCGTCGCGTTATTAACGCGCGCCACGTCGTCGCCGTCCTGGCGCGACATCACCATCACGACCTTCCACGTGAACGCCGGCACGTTGACGGTGTTACCGCCCGTGTCCTGGATGCTGTCCCAGTGGCCGGTAGTGCTGTTGCCGCCCGTACCCTGACCGCCCGAGATGATGTACAGCTCGTTGGACGAGCCGTTCAGCAGCGAGCGGAGGTCGTTCTCCATGTCGGCCCACGGCCCCTGGTTGTTGCCGGAAGCCTGCGGCACCATGTTCGTCATCAGGAAGGTGGCCGAGTTGTCTTCAAGCGACGAGGTGCGGTCGGCCGACGGCGTCATGTGGCCGCGGTCGAAGCCGTAGGTGGCAAAGTTGTAACCGCTCTGGACGTGCTTGAACGAGGCGGGCAGCGTGTCGTCGGGCCGGAAGTCGTTCTGCCGGTCGGCGACGTTAGTCGTCCAGGACGAGTCGAGGTGCCAGCTCGTCCAGTTCGGGGTGCCCTTGTCGTTGTTGTACGAGAGGGCGTACTGCGGCTTCATCATCAGGTAGTTGAGCGGGGTGTTCACGTCCGTCACCGCGCTCGAGGGATTGCCCATCACCAGGTTGTCGTTCGGGTCGCGCACGATGAGCGTACCGAACGTCCAGGTGTAGTCGGTGGCCATCGGGGTGGCCGAGGCGTTCTGCGCGGTGACGTGGCTCGCGAGCACCGTCGCCGTGCACTGCTCGCCCGAGACGAAGTCCGTGTCGGGGTTGAGCGTGAAGGTGGCCGGGCCGCCCGTGACGGTCAGCGTGTGCGGGCCGCTCAAGGTGCAGGAGAGGGTGAAGCCGCCGTCGGTGACGTTGACGTTCGCGTCGAAGTTGACCGTGATGTTCGCCGCGAGCGGCGTGTTGGTGCCGCCGTTGGCCGGGTCGGTCGAGAACACGTCGGGCGCGAGGTCGCCGGCCGGGCAGACGTTAAGGGCCGAAGAGGAGTTGCGCGGCGCGGGCGGGCCTTCGGTGAAGTTGAGATTGTTGAGGTCGGTGTCCTTGCAGCCGTTGTGGGTGCGCGAGTCCGCCGTGGTGTTGCTTATCTGCGGCGCGGCCGTGGTGCCCTCGAAGCAGTCGGCGGTGCCGTAGCCGACGAAGTCGATGACGTTGGTGCCGCCGACGGGGCAGCCGTTCGGCAGGTCTACGTTGTTGCTGACGAGGGCGACCTTGCCGTCCGTCCCGCCCATGGCAATCGTGCCGATAACGTCGGGCGTGGGGAGGTCGGCCGCGGAAGTGTTGGTGCCCGAAGCCTCGCGGACGAGGAAGTACTGGCCCGGCTGAATGACGCCCGTCAGCGGCGTCCGCCGGTTCCACGTCGCGCCGACGCCGCCGCCGGCCGAGGCGTACTGTACCGACCAGCCGTTGAGGTTCACCGGCTGCGAGCTGCGGTTGAACAGCTCGATGAAGTCGTAACGGTAGAAGGCCCCGGCGTTGCCGCCGCCGCCGTAGACCTGGCTGATGACGACCGCGCCGGCGGCGGTCGGAGGCGACTGGACGTTGACGACAACCGTGCAGATGGCGGTCTGCGGGGTCGGCGAGTCGTTGTTCGAGTACTGGATGTCTACGTTATAAGTCCCGGCCGCGACGGTGTTCGAGACGTTGAGCGTGGCCGTCGCCGTCCCGCCGCTGGCAGCGGCCGGCACGAAGCTGTCGAGCGTGATGCCGGCCACGGCGGCGCTGATGATGCTCGCGGAGGTCACACGGCCGTCAGGGTCGGTCGCGCTGACGCCGACGGAAGTGGCCGTGCCCTGAACCGTGCTGGGCGGGTTCGGGCAGTTCGGGGCAATCGGCTGGTTGGGCTGCGGGTCATTCTCGACGATGGTCAGGACGGCCGCGCTCGGGGTGCCGAGTGTGGCGCCACCGGTCGGGCTGCTCAGCGCGAGGTTGACGGTCTCGTTACCTTCGTAGGTCGTGTCATCTATGACGGGGACGCTGAAGGTCTTGCTAGTTTCGCCGTTGGCGTAGCTGAGCGTACCGGACGTGGCCGTGTAGTCGGAGCCGGCTGTGGCCGAGCCGTTGCTGGTCGCGTAATTGATGGTGACGGCACCGTCGCTCCCGCCGGTGCGGGCCACGGTGATGGTGGCGCTGCCGCCGTTCTCGGCAAGGCTGTAGGTAGCGGAGTTGAACTGAAGCGCGCCCGGATTAGTCGTCGTTGCCGGCGTCGGCGCGCTCGCGAGGTTCTGCGGATCGCAAGGGGTGATTAGCTGGAAGTCCACGGAATTGTTGTCCGTGTCCTGGGTGCTGCCCGACCCGCCGCCCGGCTTGCGCTCGTAGCAGCGGTTGAGGTTGGAACTGCCGAGCGACGCCAGCACCGTGCCTTCCTTGTAGGCCGAACCGGTGCTCATGCCCACTTGGTCGATGATGACGTTGGAGGGGTTCAGCAGTGCGATGCCGCCGTCATCGGTGATGCCGGTGGTAAAGCCGAGATTGCCGGGCACAGAACCGCTGTAAGGGCCGCCCGACGCAGCCGTATCGACGACGAGGTAGTGGCCGTGCGCCGGAATCGACGTGCTGGCGGGCACGGTCGCGCGCGTGCCCACGGTGGCCGCGTTGTTCGAGCCATTTATCTTCCAGCCGCTGATGTCTACGGGGCTATTACTAAGATTATAAAGCTCGACGAACTCATCGGCCGCGCCGTTCGGCCCGCGTACGCGGAACTCGCTGATGACGACGGTCGTCGAAGCGGCTTCGGCCGTTTGAATAATTGGTATGAATCGTGTCGGAATCGCTAAGGCAAGGAGGGAAAAGACGAGGAAGAGGGCGACAAGGCGGAAGCGCACAGATGCATACTTCGGCCCACTGGCGGGTGGGTGCATGAACTTTCCTTTCGTGGAGTCAGGTTAAAGGTTGGCACCAACTCGGGGGCAGCCGGGAAGGCGCGTGGGCGCGAAGGTCGAGGCGATGCTTTTACTCGATTTTCGCACTCAGGTCAAGCCCGCTTGTTCGTGAACCCGCTTGAGATGAAGTATCCCCGCGGGCCGTTGCTCGCGCGGAATAAAATCTGGCTTAAATGTTGGTTAAATCGGTGTTTAAGGGGGCCTGCCACTAACGCAGCCCTTCGTCCCTGTGCCAGGGCTTCCGGAAGCGGAGGAGGTTGGCGGCCGTGCGGGTGGGGTTGAGCGCCATACGGGCGAAGATCCTCGCGTACTTGCCCCGCCGCTCTATCCTCTCGACAACGTACTTGTCCAGAACGTCCTCCGTCACGAGCAGCCCCAGCCCGGCCGTCGGCGTCATCACGAGGTCAACGTAAGTCTGCTTGCCGTGCAGGCCGACGTTGCCGATTGACGCCTGGCTGACGGGGCCGATCTCGAACTGCGTGCTCCACGCCGCCGACCACGCGAGCGCTTTGAAACGGCTGCGCCAGTAGCCGTCTTCGTTGAACCTCAGGCGCGCGCCCCTCGGGTCGTTCTGCACTTGTATGAACCCCAGCAGCGAGCCCTCCAACGGGTGCGCGATGTAGTTGGTGAAGAAGCGTCCGCCGTCCGCCCACCCGTGGAGCGAGCGCACCGAACGGAAGTAGTCTTTGAGGAAAGGGCCGCGCAGGTCGCGCCGGGTCTTCGGCTGGGTCAGCGCGTAGCCGTGTTGGACGGAGAGGAAGAGAAGAGTCTGTTTGAAGGCCGCGCCCCAGCGGAAGTGCGTGTGGGCCGCGTCCGTCTCTTTAGCATCCGTCTCCTTACTGTCGGGCTGGGAGTCGGCCGGGCGGGCGTGCTCGTCGCCGGGCGGCGACTGTGTGAGTTCGAGCTTCGGGATGACCAGAAACGGGCGGCTTTCGGTGCTCGGCGGGCACCCGGTCAGCGGCGCTGAGGCGTCCTCTGTAGAGACCGAGTCCGGCTCACACCGCGCCGTCTGCGTGGACGGCGCGGACGGGACTGCGTGCGTCGTCTTGCCGTCCTGAGCGTCTGCCGTCACGGCGGAGGCCGCCAGCAGCGCCGCCGCCGCGAATAGTTTTTTCACCCGCCTTGTTCCCCCTTGTCGCTGAACCTCGGGCCATTCTACACGCGGGGGGCCGCGCGGGACAGGCGCTACAGCTCTTTCGTCATGAAGACGCTGAAGGGGTCTTCGACGTAGTCGGCGAAGGGGCCGCAGTAGTCGAAGCCGAAGCGCTCGTAGAGCCGGCGCGCGGGGTCGAAGGCTTCGGCCGAGCCCGTCTCCAGACTCAGGCGCGTGTAGCCGCGGCGCGCGGCCTCTTCGAGGATGTGCCGGAGCAGGCGCGCGGCGACGCCGCGTCTCAGGTGGGCCGAGGCCGTGCGCATCGACTTGATCTCCGCGTGGCCGGGATCGAGTTCTTTGAGCGCGCCGCAGCCGAGCAGCTCGCCGCCCTTCCAGACCGTCCAGAAGGTTATCTCCGGGCGGCGCAAGCCTTCGAGGTCGAGGGCGTGCACGCTCTCGGGCGGCGAGTGCAGGTGCATGTTCCGCAGGTGCTCGCCCAGAAGCTCGTGCACCTCGGGGCCGCTCAGGTCGTCTACTTTAATCTCCACGTGAGTCTCCGTCCGCTCATGTGCTACACGCATCAACGTCGGCCTAAAAGCGCGATCAACCCTTGAGACAGAGAGCCGCGCCAGCAGACGGCGTCGTGACGGCCGTTGAACTCCGAGTAGGTCACCTCGTAGCCCTTCGCTTCGAGCACGTCCCGCAGGTGACGGTTCTCGTGGAGGAGCGAGGGCGTCTCGTTCACCTCCATCAATCCCGCCTCAAGGTAGAAGCGAATCGGCAGCCGCGCGCCGTTGGCGAAGCGGCGGATGAGCCTGTCAGGTTCGTCGGGCCTGTACTGGAACGCGCCCGACTGCGAGAGGACGCCGCCGAAGACTTCGGGATGCCGCATGGCCGTGTACGCGGCCGCGACCCCGCCGAGGCTCAGGCCGCCGACGACCGCCTCGCGCGGCGAGCGGGTCACGTTGTAACGCTGTCGCACCCACGTTATGAACTGCCCCGCGACGAGGTCTGCGAAGGAGGGGTTGAGGTACAACTCCTTCACCCGCTCCTTCTTGTCGATCATGACGGCCACCGTGGGCGGGACGGCGCCGTCGGCAATCATGTTGTCGAGAATCGTCGGGACAGGAATCGTGTGCGTGTACCCCCAGCCGTCGAAGAGGACGAGCAGCCTGTACGGGCGGCCGTCGCGCCTGTAGCCCGGCGGGGTGTAGACCCACACGCGCCGACCGGCGTCAGTCGTGCCGCCCCCATAGCGAATCAACTCCACGCGCCCCTTCGCCACGCCCTTGCGCTCCGCGACGAAGGGCTGCGGCGGCGCGTCCGGCAGTTCAAGGTAAGAGCTGACGTACTCGCTCGCCCCGGGCGACTCTTCGTCCACAGGTTCGACGAAGCGGCGCGGGTTGAGCGGGTCGGGGCGCAAGTCCGCGAGCCAACCGCCCTCGCCCGCGGGCTCCCGCGCGGCGAACGGCGCCAGCGAGTCTTCGGCCGCGACGAGGTACTCGAAGCGCGCGTCGCGCCTGAGCCGGTAGCTTCTGTACCAGAGGTCTGTGCCCTCCAAACGCGCGAAGAGGTGCGGGAGCGGGTTCACGCGCGCGAACGGGAAGACGGCCACGAACCTCTCGGCCGCGCCATCGCGCCGGAGGAAGGTGA
Organism: uncultured Pyrinomonadaceae bacterium; assembly: GCA_964246655.1. Lineage (GTDB taxonomy): Bacteria > Acidobacteriota > Blastocatellia > Pyrinomonadales > Pyrinomonadaceae > QHXN01. Next base: position 2,428 of record CAXTSK010000158.1, on the reverse strand, counting down.
CCAGAAGGTTCCGGTCGTCACCTTTCAACGGCTCGACCAGCGGCGCGCCCGCGCGCTCCACCTCACGCCAGAACTCTTCGAGCGCCCCGCCGCGCCCCGACTCCAAAGCCGTCTTGAGCGCTGAGAGCCGCGGACTCTCCGGCGCCGCTTGAGCGTGCGCGAGTACGGCGAACAGCAGCGGCGGCAGGAGCGCATAGACCGGACGACGCTTCACCCGTTGAGCCCTCACGAAGCTTCGAGCCCGCAGCCGCGCACGTACTTCTCCAGGCCGAACATCGCGCGGAACGCCGCCGGTGAGACTTTGGAGTAATCGATTCTCTCTGACATCCGTTCTCCTCTCTTTGCCGTCCGAACCCGCCGGCATTCTACCGCGAAACGGCCTCCGCCTCCGCGGGCGCGTCAGTTTACCAAAGCCCCGCGCGGTGGCGTTTAGAATCTTCCGCCTGTAGACTGGACTCCCTCCGCCGCCCCCCCATAAGCCGGTGTTCTCGTAGAATTGTTAAGGGCGGGCGTCTGTACGTCGTCACACTTCCGCGCGCGGGGAAGCATATTACTTTAGGCGTGCGGAGGGCGGGTTCAGAGCGTTAACGAATGCTTCACGACAGGAACATCATCTGCATCTCCGGCATCGAGTGGGACTTCAACTGGCAGAACTCCCAGGAGTTGTGCTCGCGCCTGGCGGCGGCCGGCAACCGCGTCCTCTTCGTCGAGAATATGGGCATCCGCTCGCCGGGGCTCAAGGACGCGGGCCGCGTCTGGAAGCGCCTACTCAACTGGTTGCAGTCGATGCAAACGCGCGGCGTCCGGCGGATCGGCCGGAACCTCTACGTCTGCTCGCCGCTCGTCCTGCCGCCCTTCGGCCCTTCGCGCGACGTGAACGCGCGCGTGCTGTTGCCGCGCGTGGCGCGCGCCGCGCGGCGGCTCGGGATGGAGGACGCGCTGATTCTGACTTACCTTCCGACCGACACCGCGCTCGACCTCGTCCGCCAGCTCCGCACGGCGCGCAGCGTCGTCGTCTACTACCGCATCGACAACCTCGCCGCCCTCACGCCGCACGCCGAGGAGCTGCGCCGGACGGAGCGCACGCTCGTCGAGACGAGCGACCTCGTGCTCGCCAACAGTCACGAGCTGGCGCGCCTGCCCTCGGAGATCAGCGACAACGTCCACGTCTTCCCGCCGAGCGTGAACCTCGACGCCTTCATGCCGGAGGGCTTGGGCGGCTCGAACGGCGACTCACACCTCGACCCCGAGGTGCTTGAAAGCGTCGAGCGCGTGCGGCGTTTGTCGCACCCTTTGATCGGGTACGTCGGCGCCATCTCGAACCACATCAACGGCGAGATGGTCGAGGAGTCCGTGCGGCGGCGTCCCGAATGGTCTTGGGTCTTCATCGGGCCGGGCGACGCGCCGCTCCTTAAAGGTTTGGGCGATTTGCCGAACGTGCACTTCCTCGGGCAGCAGCCGCACCACAGCCTCGCCAACTTCATCCGCGAGTTCGACGTGTGCATCATCCCTTACAAGCTCAACTCCTATACGGCGACGGTCGTCCCGACCAAACTCAACGAATACCTTGCCGTCGGCAAGCCCGTCGTCTCGACGAACCTGCCGGCCGTCCGCCACTTCGAAGAGCTGCACGGCGTCCTGAACATCTCCGACGAGGCGCCGGAGAATTTCCTGCGCGCCGTCGAGTCGGCCATGTGCCGGTCGGGCGCACACGACGCGACGCGGCGACTGGGACAAGCGGCTCGAAGAGGTGTGTGCGCTGTTCGAGGCCGCCTTCCAAGCCAAAGAAGCCTGAACGTCGAGGACGATGGAAAGACTCCGAGAAGCTGACCCGTGGGCGCCCCCGCCTCCGCGCGTGCTGGTCTCGGTGCTCGCCTACAACTCGCCGGAGACGACCGTCGAGACGCTCCGCAGTCTCCGTCGGCAGACCCACACAGACTTCCGCCTGCTGCTCATCGACAACGCCTCGGACGACGGCTCGCCGGAGCGCGTGGCGCGCGAGTTCCCCGAGCTGGAAGTCAGGAGGATGCCGGAGAATCGCGGCTACACGGGCGGGGTCAACTCCGCGCTCGACCTCGCGCGCGCCGGCGGTTACGACTGCCTGCTAGTCGCGACGCACGACGTGGAGGTCGAGCCGCGCGCCCTCGAATCTCTGCTGGAGACGGCCGCGGCGCCGCGTCGCGTCGTGTGCGCCCGCCCGGCCCATGGCCGACACGACGGCGCGCAGGAAATTCACCGGCGCCGCGGCGGCGCGGTTCCTGGCGCTGACCGCCACCGCCGATGCGCAGACCCGCGCCGACATCCTGGCGCAGCTCGGCATCCCGTCCGATGGCTTGATCGTGTCGGGGTTCGACCGCCCCAATATCCGCTACGCGATCAGCCCGCGCGACACCGCGGTGAGATGCGCGTTGAGTTCGGGCCGCCGCTC
>CAXTSK010000157.1:0-9489 GCA_964246655.1 uncultured Pyrinomonadaceae bacterium | reverse complement strand
GACCACGGTGACGGTGGTCTCTGTGCTCGACGAAGAGGAGGTGCTCGAAGAGGTCAGGGCGACGGTCTTGACGGGGAAGTCTGTGACGATCTCGCCGCTGACGATGACCTTCGCGTGCAGATTGAAGGAGGCGTCGGCCGGCAGCTCCATCGTCACGTCGCCCGAGATGGTGCGGAAGTCGTAGGAGCCGCCGCGCGCGAGCGAGCCCGTATAGAGGAGGCTGCCGCTGACGGACGAGCCCGTCACGTTCCCGTGCCCGACGCCTTCGACCGTCACGTCACCGCTCGTAGACCGGGCCTCGAAGTTGTCGCCGGCCGCCGCCGTGCGCAGGTTGCGCGCCTCGATGTCGCCGCTCACGGAGACGACGCGCACAGGCCCCGTCGAGTCGGAGACTGAGACATCGCCGCTCAGGCACGAGACTTCGACGGCATGCGAGACACGGCGCACCTCAACGTCACCGCTCAGGACTTTGACGCGCGCCTCGGCCACGTCCGCGACCTCGACGTGACCGGTACGCGATTCGACCTCGATGGTCGCGCCGCGCGGCACGGTCAGCTCGACCGTCTCGTTCGAGCCGCAGTAGCCTGCGTTCAGCTCCGCGTCCCTGTCCTCGGAGACGAGCACCTCGACGCGCGGCGCCGGACGCACGTTGGGCGTCAGCAGGCGCAAAGTCCCCTCGCCCTCGGCGCGCGCGCGCACCTCTTTGCGATCCCAGCCGCGCACAATCACGTCGCCCTCGTTGATGCAGATTGAGACGACGGCGCGGGCCTCGGCCTCCGCGCTCCGTTCGAGCTCGAACTCCCCGGCCGCGGGCTCGTCCTTCGCCGGCGACTGCCGCTGCTGTGCGGCGGCTCGCGGCGCGAGGGCGAGCGCGAGGACAAAGAGAATGGCTAAGAGTGAAAACTTCATCGCGTATGATTCCGACGACCTATCAAGTACGAAGACACTAACGCCCGAGCGCGGCGACCTGCGCCTGATCCGCGACGCGGGAGAGCAACTCGACCTTGCTCTGGTAGGCGGACATGAGGAAGCTCACGGCGTCCTTGTCCTTCGGGTTCTGCGCGGCGACCTGCCGCGTCTGCTGGATGGCGCTGTCGAGGAGCGCGATGTTGCGCTCGTAGTCGGCGCGCACGGCGGGGCGGAGCGACTGCTCGCCGCCGAACTTGATCGTCTTCTCCAGCGAGGCGATGGCCGTCTGATACGCCTTCTCGCCGGGCAGCTCCTCCGCCTTCGGCGCGCGAGGCACGACGGGCTGCTGCTTGACGTTGCGCTTGTTGTGATTGGCCGCGACGTAGATTTGCTTCTTGTCGTTCTGCGCGGGAGTCGGGACGGACTTCGGCTCGACGTTCTCGGGCGTCGTCGTCACGATGGGCACGGGCGTCGGGTTATCTTTCTGAGCGACCGTCGGCGTGTTGCGCGTCTGCTGCGACCTCTGGGATGAGAAGTAGATGATTCCTGCGGCCACGGCTAAGAGAAGCGTGGCGAAGGCCGCGGCCGTGCGCGGCGAGAACGTGAACAGCCCCGCGAGCGGCGCGAAGAGAGAGCCGAAGCTCCGGCCTTGAGAATGTTGCCGGTTCGAGTCCGTCGAGGCTTCGAGCTGAGCCACGGCCGCGTTGACGCGCGCGCGGAGCGCCGCCGTCGGCACGCTCACGGACTCGTCGGGCGCGAAGGACGCGGCGAAGAAGGAAGAGTCGTCCACGGCCTCCGCGAGCGCGGCGGAGCACGCCTCGCACGCGGCGAGGTGCGCTGCCGTCGCGGCGGCGTGCGCTTGAGAGAGTTCGCCGTCGATGTAAGCCTGTATGATGCCCTCGTCCAAATGCCTGTCCGTCATCGGCGTCCTCCGATCTTCCCGTAGAACCTCGTGAACTCTTTCCGGCCGCGCGCGATCAAGCTTCCCACGTTCGCCTCGTTAAGCGAGAGCGTCTGCGCGATCTCCCTGTAGGAGAGCCCCTGCTGCTTGAGCAGGAGGCAACTGCGCATCGGCTCCTTGACCTGCGCGAGCGCGCGCCGCGCCTCTTCAATCTCAGTCCGGCGGTCGTAGTCGGCCTCAATGCCGACCGGCTCGGAGCCGCCGCCGACCGTCGCGGCGACCGCGAACTCCTCCTCGCGCGCCCCGGCGCGGCCGCGGCTGCGGATGGTGTTGAGCGCCGTATTCGAGGCGACGCGCAGCAGCCACGGCCGCACGTGCTCCTCGTTCTTGAGCGACCCGAGGTGCTGGTAGAGCTTGAGGAAGACCTCCTGGGTCACGTCCTCGGCCAGCCCTGCGTCGCGGACGAGCGCGTAGGCGGCGCGGAAGACGGCACGGTGGTGCAGGGTGAAAGCCTCGTCGAAGCTTGGGGCCGCCTGCGCCGCCTGAACCGTCTCTGGCACCGAGTTAATCAAAGCTTCTGCCGCTCGTTCACTCATTCGGCCACTCTCAACCACCTAAACACCGCCACGAAAACGTTTGTGGCACTTAATTTTAGCAGAACTCGCCGCCCCCAACTCACGCTTCCTTCCCGCCGCACCAAAATAGTTCACGCGTGCACCTCCGTCGGGCCTCCGAGGGTGAACATTCCTTCCCCGAGAAGGAACTTTGCGCCTTTTTGAAGGAATTTTCCTTCTCCGGGATGGAAAGCTCCATCTCCGGGAAGGAAATTTCTATCTCCGGGAAGGAACGTTGCTTCTTTTTGTAGGAAAGTTCCTTCCCCGAGAAGGAAAGTTTCTTTTCGAGGAAGGAATGTTCCTTCCCCGAGAAGGAAAGTTGACTCTTTTTAGAGGAAATTTCCTTCCCGGGGGAGGAAATTTCTATATCCGGGAAGGAAATTTCCCTGTCGGAGAGGGAACTTCTCTTCTCTGACGAGGAAATTTCCTTCTCAAAGATAGAAAGCTCCTCTCCCGGGAAGGAGTGTTGCTCCCCAGAAATAGAAATTTGAGCCTCGGAGGGTGAAAAGCGCAACGCCATAGCGGTCAGTACCATCCGCTACCGCGGGTGGTACTGACCTGCTATATTGTCCGCGCGTTCACCGCCCGGAAGAGGATTCATAGATGAGCGAAGCGAGGACGAGCGTCGGCGGTTTCCAACTGACCGAGGAGCTGCGCGACAGCCCCTTCATGCGCGCGTGCAGGCGCGAGCAGGCGCCTTACACGCCCGTCTGGCTGATGCGGCAGGCCGGGCGCTACATGAAGGAGTACCGCGACGTGCGCGCCAAATACTCCTTCCTTGAGATGTGCAAGCAGCCCGAGGTCGCCTCCGAAGTCACCGTCTACGCCGCGCACCGCCTGAACGTTGACGCCGCCATCATCTTCGCCGACATCCTTCTCATCATCGAGCCGATGGGGCTCGAACTCGAATTCGCCAAAGGCGAAGGCCCCGTCATCCACAACCCCGTCCGCTCGGCTCAAGACGTTGACCGCGTGCGCGAAGTCGAAGACGTTTCCTCGCTCGACTACGTCTACGAGGCCGTCCGCATCACGCGGCGCGAACTGAAGGCCAACATCCCGCTCATCGGATTCTGCGGCGCGCCCTTCACGCTCGCCTCTTACATCTGCGAGGGCGGCGGCTCGAAGAACTACGTCAACACCAAGCGCCTGATGTACACGGACGCGGGCGCGTGGCACGCGCTCATGTCGAAGATCGCGAGCGCACTCTCCCAGTACCTCAACGCGCAGATCGAGGCGGGCGCGCAGGCCGTCCAGATTTTCGACTCGTGGGTCGGCGCTTTAAGCCCCGACGACTACCGCGAGTACGTCCTCCCACACACGCGCGAGGTCATCCGAGGGGTCACGCCCGGCGTCCCCGTCATACACTTCGGCACGGGCACCGCGACGCTGCTCGAACTACAGAAGGAGGCCGGCGGCGACGTGATCGGCCTCGACTGGCGCGTGCGCCTCGACGAAGCCTGGGCGCGACTCGGCGACGTGGCCGTGCAAGGTAACTTCGACTCCATCGCGCTCTTCACCAACCCCGAGGTCGTCCGCAAACGCGCTCAGGATGTTTTAGACCGGGCGGCCAACCGCCCCGGCCACATCTTCAATCTCGGCCACGGCATCCTCCCCGAGACGCCCGTCGAGAACGTCGTCGCTTTAGTGGACGCCGTCCACGAGTTGAGCCAAAGGTAAAGACCCGACGCGATGAATCAGACTTACGACGCGCTGCTGGTCGTCTCCTTCGGCGGCCCCGAAGGGATGGACGACGTGATGCCCTTCCTCGCGAACGTGCTGCGCGGGCGCAACGTCCCCGAGTCGCGCATGCGCGAGGTCGCGCACCACTACGAACTCTTCGGGGGCGTGAGCCCCATCAACGGGCAGAACCGCCGGCTGATCGCCGCGCTCGAACAAGAGCTTGAGCAGAGCGGCCCGCGCCTGCCCGTCTACTGGGGCAACCGCAACTGGCACCCTCTGCTCGCGGACACGCTCAGGCAGATGCGCGACGACGGAGTGAAGAACGCGCTCGCCTTCATGACCTCGGCCTACAGCTCATACTCCGGCTGCCGCCAGTACCGCGAAGACATCGAACGCGCGCGCGCGGCCGTGGGCGCAGACGCGCCGCGCGTCGAGAAACTGCGCGCCTTCTACAACCACCCCGGCTTCGTCAGGCCCAACGTCGAGAACCTGCGCGCCGCGCTCGGACAGATTCCCGAAGAGAGGCGCGCGGCCGCGCGCGTGGCCTTCACGGCGCACAGCGTTCCCGCCGCGATGGCCGCGGGCTGCGACTACGAACGCCAACTGCTCGAAACGTGCCGCCTCGTCGCCGAGGGCGCGGGTGCCGCGAACTGGCGGCTCGTCTTCCAGAGTCGCTCGGGGCCGCCCGCGCAACCCTGGCTCGAACCGGACATCCTCGACCACCTCCACGCGCTGAAAGAGGAGGGAGTGAGGGACCTGGTCGTCGCGCCCGTCGGCTTCATCTCCGACCACATGGAGGTGCTCTACGACCTCGACACCGAAGCGCGCTTTCTCGCCGAGGCGATAGGGGTCAACATGATTCGCGCGGCGACGGTCGGCACGCACCCGGACTTCGTCCGCATGATCCGCGAGCTGATACTCGAAAGGCTCGACCCAACGGCCCCGCGCAGAACGCTCGGCGCGTTCGGGCCTTCACACGACGTGTGCCCCGCCGACTGCTGCCTTTCGGGCATGACGCGGCCGGGCGCGCGCCCTTCGGCCGCCTGACGAGAGAATGGTTGAGAGTGCTCCACAGAGACGGCGCGTCGTCATCGTCGGCGGTGGCGTCGGCGGCCTCGCCGCGGCGCACCGCCTTGTCGAGTTACAGTCAGAGAATAAGCAGGGCGACTCCTTCGAAGTCGTCCTGCTCGAAGCCTCCGGGCGTTTAGGCGGGACGGTGCGCACGCACAGGCGCGACGGGTTCCTCATCGAGGGCGGCCCCGACTCCTTCATCTCCGAGAAGCCCGAGGCGCTCAACCTCGCCCGGCGCATCGGCCTCGCCGGACGTATCACGGAGACGAACGAGCAGCACCGCCGCAGCTTCGTCGTGCGCGGGGGCCACCTCCGCCCGACGCCCGAGGGCTTCCAACTGCTCGCGCCCTCGCGCATGCTCCCCTTCCTCACGACGGACATCTTCACCTGGCGCGGCAAGGCGCGCATGGCGCTCGACCTCTTGCTGCCGCGGCGCAAGGGCGCGAACGGGCGCGACGACGAGAGCCTCGCCGCCTTTGTCCGCCGGCGCCTCGGGCGCGAGGCGCTTGAGCGCATGGCGCAGCCGATGGTCGGCGGCATCTACACGGCCGACCCGGAAGTCCTCTCACTGCGCGCCACGATGCCGCGCTTCCTTGAGATGGAACGCAGAGACCGCAGCCTCATCCTCGCGATGTGGAAGGCGGGCCGCCGCGCCGGAGCCGAAGCGCGCCACGGCCGCGGCGCGAGCGGTGCGCGCTACAGCCTCTTCGTCTCCTTCGACGAGGGCGTGCAGGTGCTCACCGACGCGCTGGCCGCGCGCCTGCCCGCGGGCTGCGTTCGATTGAACACAAAGGTCGCCTCGCTTAGACCTCAAATCGGCGCGCGCCGCTGGGTTTTGCAGACGGACGCGGGCGAGAATCTGGAAGCGGACGCCGTCTGCCTCGCGCTACCCGCCTACGCCTCCGCGCGCTTACTACGTGAGGTTGACGACGCGCTGGCCGACGAACTGGACGCGATACCTTACGCCTCGACCGCCACGGTCAACCTCGCCTACAAGCGCGCGGACATCCCGCACCCGCTCAACGGCTTCGGCTTCGTCGTCCCTTTCGTCGAGCGCCGCGCGACGCTGGCCTGCACCTTCAGCAGCGTCAAGTTTCCCTCCCGCGCCCCCGAAGGACACGCGCTGCTGCGCGCCTTCGTCGGCGGCGCGCTCCAACCCGACATGTTCGAGCTTGACGAAGACCGCATGACGACGGCCGTCCGCCGCGACCTCCGCGACCTGCTCGGCGTCGAGGCGCCGCCCGTCTTCGCCCACGTCGAGAAGTGGCCGCGCTCGATGGCGCAGTACCACCTCGGCCACGCCGCCCGCGTCGCGCGCATACGCGAACTCGCGGGACGCCTCCCCGCCCTCACCCTCTGCGGCAACGCCTACGAAGGCGCCGGCCTCCCCGACTGCGTCCGCGGCGGCGAGTCCGCGGCCGACTTCATCTCGAAGACCCTCGACCCTGCTAAACTGTGAACTCCCCTTGTGCCTATGGAAGATAAAGTAGAAGAGGTTTACACCCGGCACCTCGCGGACGTGTACGACCAGTGGTTCGGGTATTTCGACGAGGCAGCCGTTGACGTGTTGGAGGAGTTGGCGGGCGGCGGCCGTGTGCTCGAATTGGGGATTGGGACGGGGACGGTGGCGCTGCCGCTGGCGGCGAGGGGCGTCGAAATGCACGGCATCGACGCGTCGCCGGAGATGGTCGCGCGGCTGCGCGAGAAGCCGTGCGGCGCGGATGTGCCGGTGACGATGGGCGACTTCGCGGAGGTGAATGTGGAGGGCGAATTCTCGCTCGTCTACGTCGTCTACAACACGCTCTTCGCTTTGCAGACGCAGGAGGAGCAGGTGCGCTGCTTCCGCAACGTCGCCGCGCGGCTCGCGCCGGGCGGGGCGTTCGTCGTCGAGGTCTTCGTCCCAGACCTTGCACAGTTGAGCGCGGGCCGCGGCGTGCGCTTCCTGCACATGACGGACGAGCGCGTCGGGATCAGAGTCTACGAACACGACCCCGTCGGGCAGAAGCTCAGGAGCCGGCACGTCGTCTTCACAGACGGCGGCACGCGCGTCTTCCCCGTCGAGGTGCGCTACGCGTGGCCCTCGGAGTTGGACTTGATGGCGCAGTTGGCGGGCCTGCGCCTGCGCGAGCGCTGGGGCGACTGGCGGCGCGGGCGTTTCGACGCGAAGAGCGAGAAGCACGTCTCCGTCTACGAGCGTCCGGCCTGAACGACCCGAAGATGAAGAGAAGTACAACGCTTCAACTCGGTTGGCTCGGACTGGCCGCGGTCGTCCTGCTCGCGTTCGCGCTCTCGTCCGACGCGCCCGCGCAGTCGGGGCGCAAGATCAACACGACGCCGACCCCGACGCCCGAAGCTGAGGCCGCGCCGAAGGCCGAAGAGCCGAAGTTCGTCCCCGACCCGAACGCGGAGAAGTACCGGCTGGTCTTCGCGACGCGCTCCAACGGCAGTTTCTCTTTACGCGGCGACGACGAGATAACTCTCGCCCGGCGCTCCGCCTTCGACAACTTCGCCGAGAATCTGAACAAGGCCGGCGCGCAAGGGTACAAGGTCATCACTTCTCTGAAGGGCGACCCGGCCGTCGTCGCGCTCGATAGGGAACAGTTCGAGTACGCCTGGACGGAGACAGCCGCGGAAGACGAGTACCTCAAGCCGGGCTTCGCCGGGACGTACGCGCGGCTGGCGAAGAAGGGCTTCCGCCTCGCCGCGCACTCGCTCCTCTACGGCTACTGCGAACCACTTACCAACCGCTGCGACTACAGGGACTTCTTCCTCTTCGAGCGTCGGAAGGGGGACGAGGCGCCGCGCGAGTTCAAGTCGGTAGACACGGAGCGCGGCACGGCGAAGGGGAAAGGGGCGACGCAGGAGGACGTGTTGACGGGCGCCGTCAGGGCGAACCTCGCCGAAGGCTTCTACCCCGCGCACCCGCTCTCCAAGTCCGAGATCGTGCTCGAACGCGAGCCGCCCGACCCCGCGCTCGCCGAGGCGGGCACCGAGCTGCGCGTCCTCCGCTCCTCCTCCTTCTGGGAGCGCGACGAGCTGCCGAAGAAGGTCAACGAACTGGCCCGACAGGGCTTCAGATTAGCGCTCGCCGACTACGAGGTGGCGGTGATGTACCGGCGCACGGGCGCCGCCGCTCCGCTCGGCTACGTCTGGTTGAAAACTTCGAAGAAAGAGTTCGACAAGGAGCTTGCTCAACTGCAAGAGGGCGGCGCGGTCTTCCGCATGTCCTACCCGGACTCCAGCGGCGCGCGGCGCGCTCTCATCTTCGAGCAGGGTTCGGCGGGCGGAGGCGGGCGGCACGAATACAGGGTCTTGAGGTTCGAGCTACAGACGCGCGCGAACGACGCCGAGCAGGTTTTGGAGACGACGTTCGCTCCTTCCTCCGCCGAGACGCAGAAGGAGTTGAACCGTCTCGCGGCCGAAGGCTTCGTCGTCCTCGCGCTCTTCGACGCCGACAAGTTCAAATTCACGAAGCCGGGCAAGGGGCGCGAAGGCTTGGCCTCCGACGAGTTCGGCATCCTGCTTGAGCGTAAGCGGTAAGGCGGCCTTTTGCCTTCGACGTTGGTCTCGATTAAGCTGCACGTGCTTTCCCATCAAACGTAAATCTTTCGGCGGCGCACTTGGGCAAGGAAGGACTGTTCATCGTCGGCGGCGTCGCGGCCGGGCTCGCGGCGGCGATGGAGGCGAGGCGTAACGCGCCCGACCTTTCGGTCACCGTCTTCGAACGCACGGGCGACATCTCTTACGGCGCCTGCGGCCTGCCTTACGTCGTCGCCGGGCTCATCCCCTCGCCCGACTCCCTCGTCATCCACACGCCCGAATACTTCCGCGAGCGACACTCGATTGAAGTCAGGCTCGACTGCGAGGCCGTCGAGTTGCTCCCGTCCAAGTCCGTTCTGCGCGTGCGCGAAGGCGGCGTCGAGCGCGAGTTCGGTTACGACTCGCTCGTGCTCGCGACCGGCGCCGCCGCCGTCTGCCCGCCGCTCCCCGGGCGAGACTTAGAAGGCGTCTTCGTGCTGCGACACATGCGCGACGGCCGTCGGATGCTGCGCTACTTCGAGGAGGCGCGGCCGCGCACGGCCGTCGTCGTCGGCGCCGGCTACATCGGGCTTGAGATGGCCGAGGCGTTCAGAGCGCGCGGCTTAAGCACGACGCTGGTCGAAGCCTCCGACAAAGTAATGAACGCGTTGACGGGTCGTGCTCGCGACGCGGTCGCGGACGAGTTGCGCGCGGGCGTCGTCGAGGTGCTGTTCGGCGAGCGCGTCTCGGCCTTCGAGGGCGCGCGCGGCCGCGTCGAACGCGTGTTGACGGAGT
>CAXTSK010000156.1:0-9557 GCA_964246655.1 uncultured Pyrinomonadaceae bacterium | reverse complement strand
CCTTTAAGGGGGCGGGCCTCTTCTCATAGTTGTGCGGGCTCCCGCTCAAGTTATGTTTGCGGTCGCATGGCAAAGCTCCCGAGGGGGCGCGGCGGGCGCGGCTCCCTCGGCGACTGCGCGACGTTGAGCGCGGTACTCAGACGTTGCGCGTAGGTGTGCGCGGCCAGTCGGCGAATGCAATCCCGGCGGAGCCGCTCGTAGAGCGAAGGGTTGCCCAGCGCCTCCTCCAGCACGCCCACCAGCTCCTCCGCGGTCTCGAAGGCGGGCAGGCCCGGGCAGAGCCGTCCCAGCTCCGTTCGCCGCTGCGAGACCACGAGCGCGCCGGACTGTGCAGCCTCGTAGACGCGCGGGTTGAGCGAGTTAGCCGCGATGCCCTCGCGGTTGTAATGGTGAACCGTGCGGAAGACGTTGATGATGATGCTCGTCTCACGGTAGAGGAGCGCCGTCTGCGACGCGGGGATGTTGTCGGAGAGGCAGAGTGACTTGACGGACTGCCTGCGCCACGGGCCGCCCACGACGTAGGAGAGCAGGCCACGCGCGGCCAGCAGTTCGAGCAGCTCCTCCCGCAGCGGGTTGTAGCCGCCGACGAAGCCGACCGCGTACTTCCTCTCGCCGCCCGGCCTGTACCAGTGCTCCGCCGGGTCGTAGCAGACCGGCAGGTAGTGCGCGTTGGAGTGCCTGTGCAGCGTGGCGGGGTCGTTCACGAAGACGTTCCTGAAGAGGCCCGAGAAGCGGGACGTGTCGTCAACTTCGTAAGGCTCGTCGAGCAGCCAGACGGCCGAGTTGTAGTCCCTGAAAGTCGTCGCCCAACGTTGTGCGAACTTGCGGCCGTGGACGACGAAGAGGAGGTCGGGCGAAAACTCCTTCACCTTGTCGGGCAGGGCGGGATCGTCCCAGTAGGCCGCCTCGTGCTCCACGCCCAGGTCTTCGGCCGCGTGGTTGAGCCCGTCGCGGAAGACCTCGCCGCAGCTCAGAAACTTGTAGTTGACGAAGAAGACTTTGCGCCCGGCCGCGCGCGCGTGCTCCGGCGCCGAGAGCGGCGCGCGGCGCGCGAACTCCTCGGGCGTCATCTTGTCGAAGGCCGTCAGGCGGCTCGCGCGGCTGAGGTTCACGACTTCGATTCCCGACAGGCGGCAGCTCTCGGCGAGCCGCTTGTACTCGCGCTCGATCTGCGGGAACTCGTGGGCCAGCGGGTGCCTGCCCGTCGCCCCGAAGAAATGGTGTTCGGTGAAGTCAACGCCGATGAGGCCGACGCGCCTGGCCCCCATGTGGATGGCGAGGCAGAGGGCGAGGTACGGCGAGTTGCGCGTGTAATGAAGGACGTTGGGGTCTTCGAAGTTGACGCCGCCCTTCGTCCCGAGCCCGATGCGGACGACGTGCGGGTGGTTGATGCCGAGGTCCAACTGCGTGAACACGGCGCGCGCCCGGCTCTCTTCCACGTAGCGGAAGCGGTCGCCCTGGAACTGTTGGCGTGGGTTGAGGACGACGAGGTAGTCCGGCTGAAAGAGTCGCCCCACGTCGTTAACGCCGACGGTGACGAAGCGTTCGGGGGCGACGACCTCCGACAGGGACGACCCGCACCCGCAGACCAGAAAGTTCTCCCCGGCGTGGTAGCCCTGGAAGTCTCTCAACTCTTGCGGGAGCGAGCCGGCCGGGAACGGTCCTTCGTAGCTCGGCGCGGGCGGAACCTGCTGCGTGCTCATGGCAAGTTTAACCGGCGGCATCGACGTTATGAAGCGAACACCTTCGGCTTATTCGTGAGCCGCGATTAGTCAATCATCTCGACGGAGTCGCCTTTCGCCACCACGCCTTCGACCAGGACGGCGCAGTAGACGCCGGCTAAATTCCCGTGCGCCTGTGCGACCTTGCGCAGCACTTTCGGGTCGTGTCCGGCCGTGTCGGGGTCGAGCGAGATCATCTTGCAGCGCGGGTCACGCTCCAGAACCGAGACCACCGCCTTAGTGCCGAGCCGCAGCTTGCGGCCGACCCAGGAGTCCTCGCCGAAGCCGCCGCCCGCCGCGAGGTCGAGGTAGACGTTGGCGCGGAAGCGTCGCGTATCGAGGGCGACGCCTACCTCCTCTTCGACTTGCCGGACGGTCTGAAGGCTGATGAGCGACACGGGGCGGCAGTCGGTCAGCGCTCGGTCGGAGCGCACGAGCGTGAGGCGGTGTTCGCCGCACAGTCCCTCGCGGAGCATCTCCAAAAGCCTCGGGTCATCGACGGGCATGACCTCTCCAACGGGCGTCAACACGTCTAAATCCAAATCTCCCGGCTCGGCATTGGCCGGGGTGACGCCGGGCGCGATGGCCTGCGCCTCCAACAGGTTCGGCGGCGCCGCCGCCCTCTCCGGGTGGCGGAACCGCGGGCGGTAGAGGAGCATTCGCTCCTGCGCGGTCGCGCTCAGGTAGGGGAAGCCCGCGCGTGCGGCCGAGTCCCTGAAGGCGTAGCAGCGGTCGCCGTAGACGCCCGAGAATCCCACAAACGCTCCCGGGAGTTCCTCGCCGGCCATGCTCTTGACCGGATAGCGCCACAAACTTTCCACGGCCCCGACAGTCTTCAAATCAGCTTCCCCTTTCAAGACTCGGCACAAAGTAGCGTTGTGGTTACTGCCCGAATCTCTTGCGGTACTCGTCCGCGGAGATGAAGGCTTTGACCATCTCGGCGGCGATGTAGTCGCCGTTGTGTTCGTTCAGCTTGTCGAGCCAGAAGCTCCAGCCGCGGAAGTCGGTGTCCTGCGGGTCGTCGGGGTTGCGCCTCAGATAACCGAAGTACTCCATCAGCACGAAGGCACGGTTGGTCTCGCGCTGCCGGAGGTCGGCGTCCTCCGCCACGCGCCGGAGCACCTGCGCGCGCTTCTGCTCGTCGTCAGGATTCTGCCCGAGCAAGGCGACGAGCTGCGCCCGTTCGTCCGCCGAGAGCACGCCTCCGGCCTGCGTGTCGAGCTTCGAGACGAACTCGTCGGCCGTCATGCCCGCGGGGAACAAGATCCGGAAGCGAAGGCGCGAGACGAACTCCGCGGCGTAAGCCGCCTTGTTCTCATCCAGTCGCCGCTCCCAGTCGCCGACGCCCACCTGTACCCCGGCCCCAATCTTCCCCGCGTCGGCCAGGAACTCGCGCAGCCGTATGTAGGGCACGGTGCCCTTCACGTTCGGTGAGGTCGTGTCGCCGTAGGCCGCCTTGTAGAAGCGGTAGGCGAGGTAGCCCGTCTCCTGAAATTCAATCGAGAGGAAGAAGGCCGCGCTGACGTTGATGCGCTTGACCTCGCGGCATTGCGCGTCCGCGCCGCACTGCTCGATCTCGTTCGTCCAGAAGGCGAGGCCGTCCGCGTCCGGGTCGCGGTTGAGGAAGTCTCGATAGTGCTGGCGGACGAAGAAGGCGGTGGAGTCCGCGGGGTTGGCGGAGGAGGGCGCCGAATCATTGTCAGTGATGCTGACGTTGGCGAAGTCCGCTTCGCCGAGTCGCGTCCCGACCGTGCCGTCGAGGTGGAGCAAGAAGGTCTGCGTCCCTTCGACGAACGTGTCGTCGGTGATGAAAATCGAAAAGGTCTTCGTCGTCTCGCCCGCCGCGAACCGAATAGTGCCGAGGGCGGCCGTATAGTCGGACTTCTCCGAGGCCGTGCCGTCGGTGGTCGAGTAGTTGACGGAGGCGGGCAGACTCGTCTCGCCCGTCCGCGTCACGGTCAGCACGGCCTGCCCCGCGCCCTCGCCGACCGACACCGCGGTCAGGCTGAAATTCACAGTGTTCTGCCGCGTGCCGGTGAAGGTCAGGTTCGCATCTGTCGTCAGGCTCGGGATGATGATCTGGCCGAAGGGATTCGGGGCGTCAGCCTTCGGGTCGAAGAGGTAGGTCTGTGTGAAGGTGGCGTAGACGCCGTACTCATATCCCGCCTGCCGCTCGCCGAAGGTGAAATTGCCCTGGGAGTCGGTGAAAGTGTAGGTGACGGCGTTGTTGTCCTGCGCCAGGTTGATCTGGACTCCGCCGATGCCCTGGCCGGTCGCGGCGTCCACGGCGCGACCGCGGATGACGTGGGTCGGCTGGCGCGTGCCGACGAAGTCCGCCACGGTGCTCGCCGTCAGGTTCGAGATGGTGCGGCTCCGCGGCTCGAACGTGTAGGGCGTGAAGGGGTCGGGCGTGATGAAGTAGGTGCGGCCTCGCTGCACGTTGGGGAACGAGTAGAAGCCGTTCGCGTCGGTGAAGGTAGAGCCCTCGGGGAAGCCGCCGAACGAGTTCACGCGGATGCCCGCGAGCGGGTTGCCGTTGTTGTCGGTGACGTGTCCGGTGATGTTGGCGGCGGCGAAGGTGCCGACGAAGTCGGCGCCCGTCTGGTTAGCGCCGAGGTTGTCGAAGGTGCGGCCGGCGGGGCTGAAGGCGAACGAGAAGTTCGAAGGCGTGACGGTGTAGTTGCCGCCCGCAGGCAGGTTGACGAACAGGTAGTCGCCGTTCGAGTCGGTGTAGATGGTGGCGTTGCGCGTCCCCGTGAGGGTCATGGTCGCGAACAGGATGCCGCCGCCGTTCGCGCTGTTCGTCACGCGCCCCCCGATGGTGAAGGTCGGCCCCGGCGTCGGCGTCGGCGTCGGGTCGGCGTTCGGCAGCGGTTGCCAGTCGGGCACGGAGTTGTAGAAATGATTCTGCGTCAGGGCGGTGAGGCCCGACCCGTCCAGGTTGATGACGTACAACTCGTTGAGCGACTCGAAGACGAGCTTCGAGCCGTCGGGCGACCACTCGGGCGTCCTCGTGCGGAAGATGTTGAGCAGCCGGGTCAGGCCGGAGCCGTCGGCGTTCATCAGGTAGACATCGTTGTAGTTGTTCGAATAGCGCTCGAAGAGAATTCTGGTGCCGTCCGGCGACCAGCGCGGGGCGGTGTCCGCCGTCTGGCCGTCGCCTCCCGACGGCGGAGTGGTCAACTGCTGCCGCCCGCTGCCGTCCAGGTTCATCACGAAGATCGGCCCCCTGCCCGCGCAGACGAACTTCGTGCCGTCCGGCGACCAGTCGGCCGCGGTCAAGCCGGAGGGGCTGTTCGGAAGCAGGGAGAAGCCGGAGCCGTCCACGTTGGCGATGTTGATGGCGCCGATGGTCTCGGGTTTGTTGAAGACGCCCTCGCCCGAGTAGGCGAGCTGCGCGCCGTTCGGCGACCAACTGATGCGCTCGTTGAAGTCCCAGACGTTGTTGGCGACGACCACCGAGCCCGTGCCGTCGGCGTTGGCGACCCGGAGTTCGTTGTCGGAGCTGTAGGCCAGCTTCGAGCCGTCGGGCGACCATGAGGGGCGGCTGAAGAAGGCGGGGAGGCCCGGCAAAAACTTCTCGCCCGTGCCGTCCGGGTTGACGGTGTAAATGCCGGTCGGCTGCGTGCTGCCTGTGAACGCGCGGTCAGAGGCGAAGATGATGACCCCGTTCGCTTTCGGCAGGATCGGCGTCACGGCCGCGGTCACGTTGGCCGTCGAAGAGTTGTTCGCAGGCAAGGGGTCTGGGAGCGCGGAGTTGACGGAAGCGGTGTTGCCGACCGTCGTTCCGCCTGCGACCGAACTGTCGAGGGTGGCGGACAGGAGGACTGTCTCCGACGTGCCGACGGCGAGCGAAGGGAAAGTGACCGTGACGTTGTTGCCCGAGTTGCCGCAGACACCGCCGCCCGTCGCGCCGCAGGAGACGAAGGTCGTCCCCGCGGGCAGCGAGTCGGTCAGCGTCACGGAGGCGGCCGCGGCGCCGTCCCTGTTCTTGACGGTCAGGAAGTAATTCAGTCGCGAGCCGGGGGCGACCAGGTCATGCGCAGCCCTCTTCACGACGGACAGGTCGGCGAAGTCCACAAGCGTCTGGGCGGTCGCCGTGTTGTTGGTGGGCGCGGGGTCGGGCGCGTTGGCCGCGACGCTCGCCGTGTTGGTGATGTTGCGCACGGCGGGCGGCTTGATGACGATGGTAACGTTGACGCTTGCCCCGGCGCCGAGCGTGCCGAGATTACAGGTGAGGGGAGCGCCGCCCGTACAGGAGCCCTGTCCGGCGTTGGTCGAGACGAGCGTGGCCCCGACCGGCAGGGTGTCTGTCAGCGTGACGCCGTCGGCGGGAAGCTCGCCGTTGTTCTTCACGGCCAGCGTGTAAGTCAGGTCGCTCCCGAAGGGCACGGGGTCGGGCGCGTCCGTCATGGTCAACGACAGCTCGAACGAGGGCGCGATCTTCGAGATGAAGGCGTCCGACACGTTGTTGAAGGTGGACTTCAAAGGGCTGACGAGGGGGAAGTTTCTGGAAGTCGTGTTGCCCACGACGTAGATGCCCCCCGCTCCGTCGAGCGCGACGGCGTTGGCCTGGTCGTTGGAGAAGCCGCCGAGGAAGGTCGAGAAGATCACGCCCGAGCCCGCCGCGTTGAGCTTGGTGACGAAGGCGTCGGTGCTCCCGCCGAAGGCCGCCACCGGGTTGAGAATGGGGAAGTCATTGTTGGAGGAAGTCGCACCGGCCACGCAGGCGTTGCCCGCCGAATCGACGGCGATGGCAAGGCCCTGATCGATGCTGTCGCCGCCGAGGTAGGTCGAGTAGACGAGCGACGCGCCGTCGGCCGAGAGCTTGGTCACGAAGGCGTCGGCATTGAAGCCCGTGAAGTTCGGCTTCAGCGCGTTGACGACGGGGAAGTTGCTCGCGTTGGTCGAGCCGGTGACGAAGGCGTTGCCCGCCGCGTCGATGTCGATGGCCCGGGCCTGGTCGGTGCCGAGGCCGCCGAGGTAGGTCGAGTAGAGGAACGTGTTGCCGTTGGCGTCGAGCTTGAAGACGAAGGCGTCGGCGAATCCGCCCGACGCCGCTTGCAGGGCGTTGGCGACGGGGAAGTTCTCGGAGGAGGTGGTGCCCGCCACGTAGGCGTTGCCCGCGGCGTCGGCGACGATGCCGCGCGCCTCTTCGTTCTCGGAGCCGCCGACGAACTTGACGTAGTCGGGCTGTGAGCCGGCCGCGTTGAAACGCGCGACGAAGGCGTCACCGCCCGCGCCCGTGCCTGCGTAGACGGTCGAAGGGTTGTTGGGCGCGAGAGCCAAAGCGAACACGGACTTGCTCGTGAGCCCGACGTTGGTCGCGTCCCAACTTGCGCCGCCGTCAATGCTTTTAAAGACGCCGGTGCCGCTGCTCGTACCGGCGTAGAGAGTCGCGGGTGCCGAAGGGTCTACGACCAGCGCGTTGATGACGGGCGTAGCAAACTGTCCCCCGACGGTGACGTTGATGCCGCCGCCCTGGCTCCAGTTGGCGCCGCCGTCGGTTGACTTGAAGACGTTGACCGGCCCGGTGAGGGTGGAGACGTAGAGCGTGGACGGGTTGGACGGGTCGAGGGCGAGGGCCTGAATCTGCGGGGGGAAGCTGCCGAGGCCGTTGTTGATGGCCGCCCAGTTGGCGCCCGCGTTGGTGGTCTTGAATATGCCGTTCGTGGTGGCGGCGTAGACGACCGAGGAGTTCGAGGGGTCGAGCGCCAACCTCGTGACGCGCGGCGGCGAGTTGCCGAGTCCGTTATTCGCTTCAACCCACGTCTCGCCGCCGTTCAAACTCTTGTAGACGCCGAAGAAGGTGCCTGCGTAAACGGTAAAGGGGGTCACGGGGTTGACGACGACGGCGGTGATGGAAGGGATGAAGAAGCCACTGCTCTTCACCTCGTAGATGTTGCCGCCGTCGGTTGACTTGGAGACGCCGAACGACGTGGCGGCGTAGACGACCGAAGGGTTCGAAGGGTCTACGGCGACGGCAGTTGTTAAGCCGGGGGCGGTCGAGGGACGGCCCGCGCCCGTCAACTGCCAGTTGCTACCGCCGTCGATTGACTTGAAGACGCCGTTCGAGGTGGCGGCGTAGAGGACGTTGGCGTTGGTCGTGACGACGGCGAAGCCGTTAACGGTGGCGGCCGTCATCCCGGCGTCGCTCGGCGACCAGTGAGCCGCCCCGTCCGTGCTCTTCTGGACGGCGTCGCCGCCGCGGAGTCCCGGCGAGAGCGTGCGGAAGGTAGGCGAGTCCGTGCGCCCGGTCACGTACGCGCGGCCGTTGGCGTCAACGTCGAGGCCGAAGACCTGATCGGAGTTGGCGCCGCCGACGAACGTCGAATAGACGAGCGCCGTCCCCGCCGGGTTCAGCTTGGCGAGGAAGCCGTCGGCGCCGCCGTCCTTACTCTGCTGCCAAGCGCCCTGCGTCCGCGGGAAGGTGTCGGAGGTGGTCGAGCCCGCGACGTAGGCGTTGCCCGCGGAGTCCACGGCGACGGCGTTAGCCACGTCGTCGTTGCCGCCGCCGAGGTAAGTCGCGTAGACGAGCGAGGTACCGTCGGGGCTGAGCTTGATGACGAAGGCGTCGTTGGCGCCGCCGTTCGTGTTCTGGATAGGGCTCGGGCCGAAGAAGTCGAGCGAGCCGGTCGAGCCTGCGACGTAGGCACTACCGGCGGAGTCCACGGCGACCGCGAGTCCCTGCTCGAAGCTCGTGCCGCCGAGGTAAGTCGAGTAGATGAGCACGGGGTCGATGACGAGCGGGCGTGCGCGGTCGTATTCGTCTACGCGAAAGCCGACCCTGCCGTCTTCACTCAACGTATAGCTCGCCGCGACCGTGCGGCGCTCGCCGCCGAACTGCTGGTACGCGACCGGCTTGAGCTGGCGCACGTCACCCGATTCTGTGCCGATGATGAGGTCGCCCTGTTCGTCGAGCCGGACGGAGCTTGACCCTTCGAAGCGGAGGCCGATGCGCCGCGGGTCTCCGCCGGGCGCGACGCGGAAGTCGTATTCGAGCTGCCCCTGTGTGCCGTAGTAGATGAGGTCTACGCCGGGGTAGACGGACGAGTACCTGACCTTCTCGTATGCAGGAACTCCGGTGCGCCAGGACTGGCGGCTCCCGCCCACGAAGTAGTTGCTCAGTCCCTGCAATCG
Organism: uncultured Pyrinomonadaceae bacterium; assembly: GCA_964246655.1. GTDB lineage: Bacteria > Acidobacteriota > Blastocatellia > Pyrinomonadales > Pyrinomonadaceae > QHXN01. The sequence continues at coordinate 696 of CAXTSK010000156.1, read as the reverse complement.
GCCGACGCCCTCGACGCGCGACCCGGGGCGTGCGCCGTCGAGTTCGACCTTCAGTGTTGTGGAGCCCGGCACCTCTCCCGACGCGCCGCGAAGGCGGAGCACGGCCCCTCCTTCCGTCAGGAAAAGCGTGTAGCCGCTCCCGCGCGAAAGGAATCTCACGCCGCCGCCGGCCTGTCCACGGTTGGCCTCGAACCTCATCGGCAGTCTGCCGTAAGTTTCGAGCGCTCGCTCGCGTGCATCCGCCGACATCGGGGTTGCCACACCACCGACCGCGGAGGTCTCGCTCCGTTCTGATGCGGAACTGTCTGAGGCGGAAGAACGGGTCGGGCCGAACGCGGCTAACGCCGAGGCGGCCAGGCAGACGCAGGCGCAGAGCGCAAACGCGCGGTGAACAGTCAGACGAATGCCTCTGAGGCGGGGGATTGCGAGGGGCATGACGACATCATCCTTACTTACTTAACAGAACGGGGTTGAAAGGTCGTGTGTTGGGGACAGGGTGAGACGGCGGAAGCGAGTTGATAATGAGCAAGACCATCTCTACCCGGGACAGCTACGCGCGCCGATTTTAACCTCAAGGGTATTACGCGGCAAGAACCCGATAGAGTTGCGATTGAGAATCGGTCTCCCGAATTCAAACAAACACCTAAATTTCGCCCAAAATAACCGAGACATGCTCGCGCTTGAGCAATGTCTGCA
>CAXTSK010000155.1:3277-9580 GCA_964246655.1 uncultured Pyrinomonadaceae bacterium | reverse complement strand
CGCGCCCCATTCGCTTAAATAAATAAACCCCTTACAAGACAAAAAATTTTAATTTTCAAATTGTTTGGCGTCCCTGTGGTTAAAACTTTCTTACGTCAAACGTCCGCTACTGAAGCACGCGCAGGTCGCGCTCACCGACGATCTTCCAACCCGAGCCGGTGCGGCGCCAGCGCAGCTCTTGCAAGACTTCGCCGACGCGGCTGTCAGGGCCGTCGATGCGGTAGCGCTTGCGGAAGCGCATGACGGCCGGGCGGCCATCGGGGCTCAGTCGTATCTCGGGCGGCGCGGCCTCGACGTTGACGGCCGAGGCGCGCGCGAACAGGCGCGCCTTCTCCGCGCGCACGGACTCGCGCGTGGTGTTGCGCGAGAGGTAGAAGGCTTCGACCGTCGGCGCGTAGTAGCTCATCTGCCTGCCCACGTCGCGCTCGTTCGTCGCCGCCAGCCACCCGCCGAGCGCCGCTTGTAACTCTCTCTGCGCGTCGCCGCTCGGCTCTACCGTTCCAACATCGGTTTTAGGTTCTGTCTTAGCAACCGCGTCGGGCGCGGGCGTCGGCTCGACCGCCGCGGCCTGACCGTCGGCAGGCTGCGACGCCGGAGGCTCTTGCTTCACGACCGCGGTCGGAACCACGACCGCACCGCCCGGCGCGTCGGCCGGAATCAGTCGCGCGGGCGTCGGCGCGTCACCCCTTTGATAGAACGTGAGCGCGAGCCCGCCCAGCACGCCGCCCAACACGCCGCCCAGCACGCACAGGGTAATCACCCACAGCGGCCACGAGCGCGCACGCGCGCCGCGCGTCAAAGGCACGGCCGGCTGCGCGCGCTGTACCGATTTCTCGTCGAAGCGCGGCGGCCGAAGCTCACGCTCGACTTCGAGCGGAACCGTCGGCTCCGTTGGACTTACAAACGCGTCTCGCTCCCTCGGCTCCATCCGGCACACCACCCCCTTTGGACGCTACCCGTACACTCCACACTGTCCCACACTTCACGGAAGCAAGTAACAGTCCAAAAGCCGCGCCCCGATCCCGTTTGACTCTCCGGCCAATTTGTCGTAGATACGTTTCTCGTCCCCAGCCCTTCCGAGAGAAAGCTAAGACCATGAAAGCGCTCCGCGTCACACTGCACTGCCTCCTCGTCTCCGCGCTGCTCCTCGCGGGCTGCAACCGCCGCGCGGCCTCGCCCGAAGCGGCCAACGCCAACGCGAACGGCGCCGCCACGCCCGGCGGCGACGGGCAGCAGCAATCCTCTTCGGAGCCCTCCGACGACGCGCGTGCACTCTACGAGCAGGGGCTCGCCGCATACAAGGCCGACCGCGACGAGGAGGCCATCGAGAAGCTGAAGCGCGCGGTCGAGCTCGCGCCCGACTACCCCGAAGCGAACTACCGCCTCGGCCTCGCCTACAACGCGACCAAGCAGCGCGAGGAGGCTGAGAAGGCTTTCGAGGGCGCGGTCAAGGCTTACGAGAAGGTCACGAAGCGCGAGCCGAAGAACTCCGACGCCTACTACTTCCTCGGCCTCTCTTTCGAGCAGCTCGGCAAGTACGACGAAGCGGTCAAGGCGCTGAAAGAAGCTGTCAAGAACTCGCCCGAGGAGAACGACGACAAGTACTTCGAGCTGGCCTCCGCCCACTTCAAGATCGCACAGTACGACGAGGCGGTCAGGGCCTTGAACAAGGTGCTCGAAATCAACCCCGACAACTTCCCCGCGCAGGAGCTTTTGGAGCAGGCCAAGAACGGCGCGCAGCGCGTCGCCGATTTCCGCAAGCACCAGGAAGAGTTGTTGAAGAAGAAGAACTCGAACGCCAACAACGCGAACGCCAACGCGAACGCCGCGACGCCGCGCGCCAACTCCAACGCGGCGACACCGCCCGAAGGTTGAAGGCCGAAAGTCGTACCCGACGACTCTCATCACTTGTCCTTCCGACAAACTGACGCACAGACTACTCCGACATGACAAGACACATGACGCGCGCCGCGGTCGCCACACTCCTTCTGATTCTCTTCCTTCTCCCCACTGCTCAAGCGCAGGCGCCGCGGCAGTTGGACGCGGCCGAGACGCAGGCGGCGCTCCGCCGTCTCGCGGTCGCCGGGAGCGTGCTCTACGTCGGCGCGCACCCGGACGACGAGAACACGGCGCTCTTGGCCTACCTCGCCCGCGGGCGCGGCGCGCGCACGGCGTACCTGTCGCTCACGCGCGGCGACGGCGGGCAGAACATACTTGGCTCGGAGAAGGGCGCGCTGCTCGGCGTCGTCCGCACGCAGGAGCTTTTGGCCGCACGCCGCATCGACGGCGCCGAGCAGTTCTTCACGCGCGCCATCGACTTCGGCTTCACCAAGTCACCCGAGGAGACCTTCCGCTTCTGGGATCACGACGCGGTGCTCGCGGACGTGGTCTGGGTCGTGCGCCGCTTCCGCCCCGACGTGATGATCGCGCGCTTCCCCACGACGGGCGAGGGCGGCCACGGACAGCACACGGTCTCCGCCATCCTCGCCTCCGAAGCCTTCGACGCCGCGGGCGACCCCGCGCGCTTCCCCGAGCAGTTGAAGAACGGCGTCACGCCCTGGCGGCCGAAGCGTCTCGTCTGGAACGTCTTCAACTTCCGCCCCACCGACACGCCGAAGGATGCCGACAAGATGGTGAGCGCGGACGTGGGCGGCTACGACCCCCTGCTCGGCAAGTCGTACACCGAGATCGCGGCCGAGAGCCGCACGATGCACATGAGCCAGGCGCAGGGCACGCCCGGACGGCGCGGCCCCGCGCCCAACTACTTCGCGAACCTCAAGGGCGAGCCCGCGTCGAAAGATTTATTCGACGGCGTGGACATGACCTGGCGCCGCTTCGCGGGCGGCGAGGCCGTCGCACAGTTGCTCGAAGAGGCTGCGCGCAAGTACGACCCCGCGAACCCTTCGGCCGACATGCCTCTGCTCCTGCGCGCGCGCCGCGAGATGTTGAAGCTCTCGAAAGATGAACCGCTCGCCCAATCAAAACTCATGGCGCTCGACGAGGTCATCCGCGCCGCCGCCGGTCTCTGGATCGAGGCCATCGCCGCAGACCCTTACGTGACGCCGGGCGGTGAGGTCAAAGTCACGACCACGGTCGTCAACCGCTCGGCCTACCCCCTGAAGTTCGAGACGGTCGGCGCCTCCTCGGCCGGCGCCGACGTGATGCGCGCGGAGTTGAAGACCAACCAGCCGCTCACGCGAGAGAGAACGTTGCGCGTGCCCGCCGACGCCGCCTACAGCCAGCCCTACTGGCTGCGCGCAGACTCGGTTAAAAATCTCTACCGCGTTAACGACGCGGGGCTCGTCGGCGCGCCCGAGGGGCCGCCCGCGTTGAGCGTGCCGGTCACCGCCGTCTTCGGCGAAGGCGAGGAGTCAGTCACCTTCAACGTCCCCGTCCTCTATCGCTGGACAGACCGCGTGCGCGGCGACCTCTACCGACTCGTAGTCGTCGTGCCCGAGGTGGCCGTCGCCGTCGGCGAGCAGACGCTCGTCTTCCCCGACCGCCAGCCGAAGCAGGTGCGCGTCACGCTCAGGAACAACACGGCGACCGACGCCGCGGGCACGCTCAAACTCAAACTCCCCGCGGGCTGGACGGCGACGCCCGCCGAGCTTCCCGCAACCGCGAAGGCGAGGGGCGAGGAGTTCCGCGCGACCTTCAACGTCACCCCGCCCGCGAACGCTTCGACGGCCGAGGTCGCCGCCGAGTTCGAGTCCGGCGGCAAGACCTACACGCGCGGCATGATTGAGATTGACTACGCACACATCCCCCGCCAGACGCTCTTCCCCGCGGCGCGCGCTGAACTCGTGCGCGTCGATTTGCAGAAGCGAGGCAGCCGCGTCGCCTACGTGACGGGCGCGGGCGACGAGGTGCCCGAGGCTTTGCGTCAGGTCGGCTACGACGTGACGCTGCTCTCGGACGAAGACCTCGAAGCGGCCGACCTCTCGCGCTTCGACGCGGTCGTCACCGGCGTGCGCGCCTACAACACGCGCGCGGCCCTGCGCCGCCAGCAGAAGCGCCTGCTCGAATACGTCGAGCGCGGCGGCACGCTCGTCGTCCAGTACAACACGCCCGACCGCACGCTCGAAGGCGCGCAGCTCGGCCCCTTCCCTTTCAAGATTACGCAAGACCGTGTCACCGACGAGACGGCCGAGGTCACGCCGCTCGCGCCCGCGGACGCGCTGCTGAACGCGCCGAACAAAATCACGCCCGCGGACTTCGAGGGCTGGGTGCAGGAGCGCGGGCTCTACTTCGCCTCCGAGTGGGACGCGCATTACACGCCGCTCTTCGCGAGCCACGACCCCGGCGCGCCCGACCTCAAGGGCTCGACCCTCGTCGCGCGCCACGGCAAAGGCACGTACGTCTTCACGGCGCTCGCCTTCTTCCGCCAACTCCCCGCGGGCGTGCCCGGCGCGTACCGCCTGTTCGTCAACCTGATCTCGGCGGGCAAGTGACGGCGTGAGTTCGATGCCAGACGAGACACACGAACAAACGACGCGCGAAGAGCCGCCGCCCTTCGGCGGCAGCTGGAAGACTCTCTACACCATCGTCCTCGTCAACCTCGCCGTGCTCGCCGCGCTCTTCTACCTCTTCACGAGGTACTTCGGATGAGGCCGCTCGACTGGGCGGTACTCTTCGCCGCGCTCGCGGGCATCGTCCTCTACGGCCTCTGGAAGGGGCGGCGGACGCGCGACCTCGACGACTTCCTCGTCGCAGACCGCGGCCAGCCGTGGCACCGCGTCGCGCTCTCCATCATGGCGACGCAGGCGAGCGCCATCACCTTCCTCGCCACGCCGGGGCAGGCGTATACGGACGGCATGCGCTTCGTGCAGGTCTATCTCGGCCTGCCCGTCGCGATGGTGGTGCTTTCGGCGACGGCCGTCGCCATCTATCACCGGCTCAAGGTCTACACCGCCTACGAGTACCTCGAAGGCCGCTTCGACTTGAAGACGCGCACGCTCGCCGCGCTCCTCTTCCTCGCGCTGCGCGGGCTCTCGACGGGCGTCTCGCTCTACGCGCCGTCGTTGATACTTTCGGTCATCATGGGCTGGGACATCCGCGTCGTTATCCTTATCATCGGCGGCGCCGTGATGCTCTACGCCTCACTCGGCGGCGCGAAGGCCGTGGACAACACGAACTTCCTACAGTTCCTCATCATCATGGGCGGGATGTTCGTCGCCTTCTTCACCATCGTGAAGCTTCTGCCCGCGGACGTGTCGTTCTTAGAAGCGACGCACGTCGCGGGCAAGCTCGGACGCCTGAACGCCGTGGACTTCTCCTTCGACGTGAAGAACCAGTACAACTTCTGGTCGGGGCTCGTCGGCGGGTGCTTCCTCGCGCTCGCGTACTTCGGCACAGATCAGTCGCAGGTGCAGCGCTACCTTTCGGGCGGTTCGGCGGCGCAGAGCCGCCTGGGGCTGCTCTTCAACGGGCTGGTCAAGGTGCCGATGCAGTTCTTCATCCTCTTCCTCGGAGCGATGGTCTTCGCCTTCTACCAGTTCACGCAGCCACCCGTCTTCTTCAATCCGGTGCAGTTGGAGCGCGCGCGCGCGGGCGCGCAGGGCACACAGTTCCGCGCGCTCGAAGAGGACTACGCCGCGGCCTTCGCCGAGAAGGAGCGGGCTGCACGCGCGTACGTCGGCGCGCTGCGCGCGAATGACGACGCGGCTGCGGACGCGGCCTCAAGGCAGTTGCAGTCGGCGCAGGATAAGGCGAACGGCGTGAGGGCGGGCGCGGTCGAGATCATCAAGGAGTTCGACGCGAAGCCGAACGACACGAACTACGTCTTCTTAAGCTTCGTCACGCACTACATGCCGGCGGGGCTGGTCGGGCTCGTGCTGGCGGCGGTCTTCTTCGCGTCGATGTCTTCGACCGCGTCGGAGTGGAGCGCGCTCGCCGGCACGACCGTCGTGGACATCCAGCGCCGGCTCGTCAAGCGCGGCGCGTCAGACCGCTACTACTTCATCTCTTCAAAGTTGGCGACCGTCTTCTGGGGCCTCTTCGCCATCGCTTTCGCGCAGTACGCGGGGCAGCTCGGCTCTTTAGTTGAAGCTGTCAACCGTCTGGGATCGCTCTTCTACGGGACGCTGCTCGGCATCTTCCTCCTCGGCTTCTACTTCAAGCGCGTCGGGGGCACGGCCGCCTTCGTCGGCGCGCTCGCGGGCGAGGCGGCCGTCCTCTACTGCTTCTTCCGCACGCCGCTCGCCTTCCTCTGGTACAACGTCGTCGGCGCGCTCGTCGTCGTACTGACCGCGCTCCTCGTCAACGCGTTCTTAAAACAGAGCCGCCGGGGGGGGGGGGGGGACC
>CAXTSK010000155.1:0-3267 GCA_964246655.1 uncultured Pyrinomonadaceae bacterium | reverse complement strand
TTGTTATCACCCCTCCCGCGGCGTCCTCCCCCCCCCCCCCCCCCGCGGCTCTGTTTCTGCGTCTCGCCTCGCGGCCCAGCCTGACGGGACGTTAGTCGCGACGCAGGAAGAAAGGGACTTCCGTCCGCGACTACGGCGCGGGGGCCATGTAGGCCGTGTTGTCGCCGCCGACGAGCACGGAGAGGCCCGTTAAGGCGTCGCCCAGGATGGCGCCGTCGCTCATGATCGAGCCGTCGCCGAGGATGACGCCGTCGCCGAGGATGGCGCCGTCGCCGAGCATGGCGCCGTCACTCATGATGGTGCCGTCGCTCAGGATGGCGCCGCTGCCGCGCAGGCTTAAGGGGATGGCCGTGCCCGTCCCGAGCACGCCGCCCGCGCTCGTCATGACGTTCTTGCCGAGCACGACGCCCGCCGTCAGCTTGGTGGAGTCTTTGACGATGAGGCCGTTCGTCTGGACGAGACAGTCGTTGTTGATGTGGTTGGCGAGGCGGTAGCCCTCCTGGAACTTCGTGACCAGCTCGGCGCCGGTGCCGTAGGTGAAGTCGAGGGTGACGCCCTGCGCCCAGGTGTAGTTGCGGTCGACGATGTAGCTCTGCGCCGCGGGGAGCGCGGCCGAAAGCATCGACGTACCGACGGCTGCCGTCCCCTGGTCGAGGTCGCGGCGGACGAGGTCGGCGAGGCGCGCGGCGCCCGCCACGTTCAGCTCGCCCGCGCCCTGCTCCAGCAGGTTGAAGTTCTTGAGCGGCGTGGCCGTGTACAGCAGGAGCGTCCTGACCATCCCGGCCGTGAGCTTCGGGTTGGCCTCGAACATCAGCGCGGCCGTGCCCGCGACGAGCGGCGTCGCCATCGACGTGCCCGACAGGTACATGAAGTCCTTCTCCTGCGTCGCGTCGTCGTAGGCGCCGACGGCCGTCGCCCTCAGGTTGTTCGGGTAGGACTCGGCCGAGACGAGCTTGTTGCCGGGGGCGACGAGGTCGGGCTTCAAAAGGTTGTCGTAGTGCTTCGCGCCGGCCGCGTCCACCCAGAAGGAGCGGGTCGGCCCGCGCGAGCTGTAGGTGGCGACGCCGTCATCGGCGCGGGTGTCGGTGCCGAAGGTGTTCGACGCGCCGACCGTAATCGCCTGCGGGCTGATGCCGGGCGTGTGAACCTGACCGTAGACCTTCTGCCCCAGCGCGTTCTTCCCGTTGTTGCCCGCAGCCGCGACGACCACGATGCCGAGGTGGTAGAGCCTACGGACGGCGTTGCAGACTGGGTCGTCTTCCCACGAATCGACGGCCGGTGCGCCCAAGGAGATGTTGACGACGCGGATGTTGTAGGTCGCGTAGTTGGCCGCCACCCAGTCGAGCGCGGCGAGCAGCCAGGAGGTCTGCCCCTTGCCCTTCGAGTCGAGCACGCGCAGGTCGATGAGTTTGGCGTCGGTGGCGACGCCGCTGTAGGCGCCGCCCTTGACGCGGTCGAGGCCCGCGGCCAACCCGGCGACGTGCGTGCCGTGGCCGTAGGGGTCGTCGGTGCGGTTCTCGGTCGTGACGAAGTTCTTGTTGAAGACGACGCGCGAGGCCGTGCCCGCGGCGTCGAGGAAGGCGGCGTGCTGGTCGTAGATGCCCGAATCGATAACGGCGATGCCGACGCCCGTGCCGTCGAGCTGCGTGACGGCGCTGTAGGTCTGCGCCGCGGCCGCGTCGTCGCCCGTCGTCTTCGAAACGTGCCCGAGCACTTCCGTCTCCACGTCGTCCGAGACGAACGAGACCTCGTCGAACGAGGCCAGCTCTTCGACGGCCGACTCGGGCAGCTCGACGGTCGCCATGCCGAGGCTCTTCAACTCCTGCCTGACGCGGACGCCGTTGCGCTTGAGCAGGGAGTTGAGGCCGCCGCTCATCTCGCCGTTGAGGCGGAGGATGACTTGCTGCTTCGCCTCGTCGCCGCCCTTGCCACTCTTGCCCTTGGGCTTCCGCTCGCGCAGCTTGCGGGAGACCTTGTCGTGGTTGAAGGGGCCGCGCCCGTCGGGCTCTTCGCCGCCCTTACCCTTCCCGCCGGCCAGCGCCACGCCGCAGAGGGGAAGCAGCAGCGCTAAGCAGTTCAGCAGGGCCAAGATTTTTGACTTTACGTTCATCGTTCGGGGGTTTCTAAAGCGATTTGACTTCCGGCGCCTTGGGGTCGAACGGGGGCGGCGCCGCCGAACGCAGTGCAGCCCTCGTGCCGCGACCGTGCGGGCGCGGAAAAGGCCGAAAATCGGCGGATTTGCAGGGAAACTGAGGGAGTCTGGCGGAGAGGCTGGCGGTCGTGTTGACCGAGTCGGTCAGGGTGAGAGGCGGCGTGTCGTCAGTTTGATGTATGCCGATTCACAGTCAGGCAAAGGCAGTTCACCACGGAGACACGGAGGCACGGCTTGAAGGATTTCAAATTTGACATCCTTCAAGCCGTACCTCCGTGTCTCCGTGGTTAATTGTCTACATGCAGCTCACGACTGCACCGGGCGCTACATCTTCCCCTTCCATTCGGCCATGCGCTTTTCGAGGTCGGCGATGGTGTTGGGGTCAACGCCGGAGTTGAGCGCCTTGCCAAGTGCGAGTGCCTTCTCGGCGGTGGCGACGGCGTCGGCCGCCTTGCCCGTCGCGCCGAGCACGCGCGCCTTCGTGTAGAGGTTGCCGAAGGTCTCCTTGGTCTTCAGAGACTTGTCGAGCCACTGCATCGCCTCTTCGTTGCTGGCGGTGAGGTTGTTGGTGAAGACGTAGTTGGCGGCCTGGAGGGGCGTGCGCCAGTCGTCCGGCTTGGCGGCGGCGACCGCGGCGCGCATCTTCTCGACCGTGAGCGCCTTCACGTCCTTGACCTCGACCGTGAAGGGCACGCGCAGCCGCTCCCAGCGGAGGTTGACCTGCGCCGAAGTTTCGCCGACCGGGTCGAAGGTGTAGATGAGCCACTCCTGGCTCTCGGCGACGGTCTGCGGCTTGGTCTTCACGCGCAGCACGTCCTTCTTCTCGTCGTAGCTGAAGCTGCCCCACTGCCCCGCGTCCGAGTTGAAGATGATCGTCCATTCGTCCTTGCCGGGTATCGTGTGGAGGCTGTAGGTGCCGGCCTTCAAGGGCTGGCCGTTGACGAGCACGTCGTCGCTGACGGCGAACTGCGTCGCCTCGTTGGCGCCCGCGCGCCAGACGTGGCCGTAGGGGACGATGACCTGCTCCTTGGGGCGCGCGCGCGCGTCGTCGAGCGTGGCGGTGCCGGCGGTCGCGCCCGCGGGCGGATCGCCCCAGATGGCTCGGCCTTTGACGC